>CBDUEE010000043.1:0-14876 GCA_965366105.1 uncultured Flavobacterium sp.
GTATTATAAATTCCAAAAAATTATGTTAAGGAGTCAGTGTCAATAATAAAAAGATGTTTTTTTAATAGTATATTAGTAAAAAAAAAATATGCGATTTACTTTTTCTATCATTATTTTTATCACTGCATTTCTTTTTATAAATTGTAGTTCAAAAAAGCTCACCGATATTTCTTATCTTAAAAATGAGGAAAAAAGCACTTCAGAGACTTCAAAAATGAATGTTTTTGTTCCTCGAAAGTCAAATCCGGATCAAGTTCCTGTTTTGGTTTTTATTCACGGAGGCAATTGGAATAGCGGTAGCAAAGGAACTTATGATTTGTTAGGACGAAATTTTGCTAGTAAAGGAATAATTACTGTAATTCCGGATTATACCTTGAGTCCCAATGCCAATTATGATGTGATGACTGAGCAAATAGCAGAGGTAATTAAATGGGTAAAAAACAATATCGTTAGATTTAATGGTGATCCAAATCAAATTTTTATAACGGGTCATTCAGCGGGTGGGCATCTTGGCGCACTTGCCGTAATGAATTCGAAATATGGAATCGATCCTAAAAGTATTTCTGGAATTATTTTGAACGATGCCGCAGGATTGGATATGAAAAACTATTTAGAAGGGAATCCTCCTACTTCAAAAGACAACTATTTAGCAACTTGGACCTCGGATCCAGAAATATGGAAAGCTGCTTCTCCTATTTATTTTTTAGATAAAAACACACCGCCCTTTTTAATTTATGTTGGTGATAAAACCTATAACTCTATTAAAGTAGCTAATAGCCGTTTTGTAAACGCACTAAAACCATTTCAGCCCAATGTAACGCCTATACGTTTAAATAAAAAACATGTTTCAATGGTTTTGCAGTATTTTAATCCTTGGAGTGACCGATTTGATGAAACTATTGCATTCATAAAACAGCAAAAGAAATAGAAGTTTCAATATAACGTGCTACTAGGTGAATTAAGGTTATAATTGGTTTTCAATTTAATGAAATTCGATTATGCTTTTTTCTTTAAAACAGTTTCAATAGCATATTTCCCACTTCCTAATAAAAATAAAGCAACATAACCACATAAATACATTATTGCGGGTTCTTTAGTTCCTAGCGCGTCATTGAGGTGAACAATAAAAACAGCAACCATCATCGTTATGATTAACGGGATTAGAGCTAATCTGGTGCCTAAGCCTATTACAATTAAAATCGAACAAATGACTTCTGCAAAAACTGTTAAAGCAAGAGATGCTGGAACACCAATACCTATTGGGTCACCAAATTGCATGTTGCCGGCTATTAAGTTCATCATTTTGGGAATACCATGACTAAGCATTAATAACCCTAATGAAAGTCTTAAAATAAGAGAAGCAAAGTTAACCGCATTTGTAGACCAAGTAGTAGATGAGAAAAATTTTTGAATCATAATTTTGTTTTTTGAATCATAATCCACAAACATAAACTATTTTTTTTAAGTATTTATTGCTTGGAAGTAGCTTTTTAAATGAGAATTCTTGTAATGAATTTAGAAAAATAAAATACTCTTAATACTAGATTATAAACAGCAAATTTTTTAAATATTATAAAAGTGTATCGTTCTACAGGTGTTTGATTATCCTTCTTTATACAGTCGTGTAGTACTTATAACTAAGACTTCAAATACTAGTAAATCCCAAATCTTAATTAAATTTTCTCTTAACTAATTTCCCAATTGTTGAATTAACCTATCTTTGCGCACCCGAATGGTCGGGAAAAAAAGAATTTATGATAAGATTTGTAGACAATTCTAATAAAATAAGGTATTGTTTATAAATTATTTCTTGTCATGAAGAAACAATAAGAGAGATAGATGAAATTTGATTTATTGAAAACAGACCCGTTGTCCAAGGCTAGAGCGGGAACTATTACTACTGATCACGGTGTTATTGAAACACCTATTTTTATGCCAGTTGGTACTGTTGCCTCCGTAAAAGGAGTACACCAAAGAGAATTGAAAGAAGATATAAACCCAGATATTATCTTGGGTAATACCTACCACTTATACTTGCGTCCGCAAACTGAAATTTTAGAAAAAGCAGGCGGATTGCATAAATTCATGAACTGGGATCGTAATATTTTGACAGATTCTGGTGGTTACCAAGTGTATTCACTTTCAGCCAATAGAAAAATTAAGGAAGAAGGAGTGAAGTTTAAATCGCATATTGACGGTTCCTATCACTTTTTTACTCCTGAGAATGTTATGGAAATTCAACGTACCATTGGTGCCGATATCATCATGGCTTTTGATGAGTGTACACCTTATCCTTGCGATTATCGATATGCACAACGTTCGATGCACATGACACACCGCTGGTTAGACCGTTGTATCACTCACTTAGATAAAGTGCCTGTAAAATATGGTTATGATCAAGCTTTTTTTCCTATAGTTCAGGGAAGTTGTTACAAAGATTTGCGTCGTCAATCAGCAGAATATATTGCCAATACCAATCAAGTAGGAAACGCTATTGGTGGACTTTCTGTAGGAGAACCAGCTGAGGAAATGTACGCTATGACCGAAGTAGTTTGCGAAATTTTGCCCGAAGACAAACCACGTTACTTAATGGGTGTAGGAACTCCTATTAATATACTTGAAAATATTGCGCTTGGAATCGATATGTTTGACTGTGTGATGCCAACTCGTAACGCTAGAAACGGAATGCTTTTTACTGCAAACGGTACCATAAACATCAAAAATAAAAAATGGGAAGCTGATTTTTCTCCTATTGACGAAATGGCAATCACCTTTGTTGATACCGAATACACTAAAGCGTATTTGCGTCACTTGTTTGCTGCCAATGAATACTTAGGGAAACAAATTGCTACAATTCATAATCTAGGATTCTATATGTGGTTGGTTCGTGAAGCCAGAAAACATATCTTAGCGGGTGATTTTAAACCTTGGAAAGAAATGATGGTCAAAAACATGAATCAGCGATTATAAAAAAAGTGAAATCGGTTAATCGTAATATCGGTTAAACGATCAGAGAAATAACCGATTAAATTTTACTATGCTTACAATAATAGATAAATACATCCTAAAAAGATATTTAGCCACTTTTGTGACTATGTTGTTGTTGTTTGTGCCTATAGGAATTGTTGTTGATGTTTCGGAGAAGATTAATTTCATGTTGGAAAATAAAGTTCCATTATTAGAAATCGCTTTCTATTACTATAATTTTACGGTTTATTTTGCCAATTCTCTTTTTCCTATATTTTTATTTTTATCGGTGATTTGGTTTACATCTAAACTGGCAAATGATACCGAGATCATTGCTATTTTGAGTTCTGGAATTTCATTCACTCGCTTTTTAAGACCTTATATTGTTGGAGCTTCTATAGTTTCTATTTTTGTTTTATTGATGGGATTTTTTGTTGTACCGGCGGCAAGCGAGGGTTTTAATAACTTTAGGTACACTTATCTCAGGAGTGGTGGAAAAGAAATGATGAGGGGCAAAAACAGTGATGTATATAGACAAATTAGTGATAATAAGTTTATATATGTCAATAGTTTTAATACGGAGTCTAAAACGGCTTTTAATTTTTCATTGGAAGAGTTTAAAGATGACAAATTAGTATATAAAATTACAGCTAGCAGAATAAAATGGAATCCTAAGGAAAAGAATTATACAATGTATGATTATACGAAAAGGACGGTAGGTGAATTAGACGATAAAATTGAAAAATTACCTGAAAAAAAAGCTAAATTTAATTTTGATTTGGAGGATTTAACGCCTGTTATTTACATTGCAGAAACCTTAAGTTTGGGAAAATTAAATGCTTTTATTAAAAAAGAGAGAGAACGGGGTTCGTCTAGTATTAATATTTACTTAGTAGTTTTGTATAAAAAATACAGCGTTCCTGTATCTGCATTTATCCTAACTATTATTGCTGTTGCCGTATCATCGATGAAGCGAAGAGGTGGAATGGGTACCAATTTAGCTATTGGAATTGCTTTGGCTTTTGCCTTTGTATTTTTTGATAAAATCTTTGGAGTATTAGCTGAAAAATCAAGTATTCCTCCAATGTTGGCCGTTTGGTTGCCTAATATTGCCTTTGGAATTTTAGCCATTTATTTATTACGAAATGCAAAACGATAATTTAAAAAGTTATTTAAATCTTCATTTAATTGTTTTTATTTGGGGTTTTACCGCCATTCTAGGTGCATTGATAACCATAACAGCAGATGCTCTAGTTTGGTATCGTATGTTTTTTGCCACACTTTTTTTAGGCGTTTTCCTAGTATTCAAAAAAAAATCATTTAAAATACCGCTAAAATCCTTCCTGAAATTGATTTTTGTTGGGTTATTGATTGCCTTGCACTGGATCTTTTTTTTCAAAGCGATCCACGTTTCTAATGTATCCATTACGCTCTCCGTATTTTCGTTAGGAGCTTTTTTTGCATCTATTTTAGAACCTCTTTTTTATGGTCGTAAAGTCTTGTGGTATGAAGTTTTCTTCGGATTGATTATTATTGCTGGATTAGCACTAATTATGAAAGTCGAAATCAATTATTTGGATGGAATGCTATATGCCTTGGCAGCTATTATATTAGGAGTTTTATTTACTTTAATGAACGGAAAATTAATTGCTGATCATGACCCTTCTATAATTTCTTTTTACGAATTCTTGGCAGGTGTTGTTTTTATTACGATTTACTTTCTATTTCAGGAAAAATTTACAACAGACTTCTTTATTTTAGATACAAATAATTGGGTTTTAATTTTTATTTTATCTTCTGTTTGTACGGCGTATGCATTTACAGCTTCTGTAAAAGTAATGCAAAAATTAAGTCCTTACACAGTCATGCTTACCACTAATTTAGAACCCGTTTACGGAATTTTTTTAGCTTATTTTATAATTGGTGCCAAAGAAAAAATGAGTTTTGAGTTTTATATTGGAGCTGTAATAATTCTGCTAACAGTCATTCTCAACGGAATTATAAAACACAGGCAAAAAGCAAGTTAAGCATTTTAGTGAAGTATTTGTTAGGCTGCAAAATTGTTTTTATAAAAATTTTGGTCTCCAATTAGACTTTTTTAATAGTTTCTAACAAATTAAATATGATACCTTTGCAAAGTTTTACTAATTAACTACTCTAATATGCAAAAAAACTTGCGTTTAAACGAATACAAAGTTCTATTTTTTAGAATTTCTCTTGCTTACCTGTTTTACTTTATTGCTAGAGTTTTATTTTATTATTTCAATGCTGATTTGCTTAGAGTAGAGTCTGTTTCTGATTTTCTTTCTCTTTGTTACTACGGCTTGAGTTTTGACACAACAGCGATTTTATATGTAAATCTGCTGTTTATCGTTTTTTCTATTCTGCCCTTTTGGAAAAATACAAATAAAGGATACCAAAAGTTCTTGTTTTATCTTTATTTCAGTACTAATTTATTGGCTTATGCCACAAATTTCATTGATTTTATTTACTACAAATTTACTTTTGCGAGGACAACAATTGTAGCTTTAAATGTTTTGGAACACGAAACAAATAAATCCACCTTATTTCTTAATTTTTTAGTAGAGTATTGGTACGTTTTTGTACTGTTTGTTATTTGCTCGATTCTTTGGATAATTTTGTATAAAAAAGTTGTAGTACAGGATTATAAACCAACTAAACATGTTGCTTACTTTGGTTTCTCAACTGTGGGGTTTTTATTGATCGTTTTATTTGTAATTGGAGGAATTCGTGGAGGGGATTTTAAGAAGTCAACACGTCCTATAAACCTTTTGGATGCTAGTCGTAATGTAAAAAACATTGTGCATTCGGATATTGTTTTGAATACGCCTTTTGCAATAATTAGAACTTTATTTTCTAATAGTTTTTTAAAGACAGACTACCCCGATGTGAATGCGCAGGTGATTGATAAAGAAGTTCAGCCTATAAAAAACTATCATAACAATCCAAAAAGGAAACCCAATGTAGTTGTTTTTATTTTAGAAAGTTATGGTCGCGAATATATAGGTGCTTTTAACCAAAAAGCAAATATCCCGAATTATAAAAGTCATGCCCCATTTTTGGATTCTTTAGCCCAACATAGTATGATTTTTACAAATGCTTATGCTAACGGAAGACAATCTATTCATGGAATGTCATCTGTAATATCAGGTATTCCATCATTTAAAGATGCTTTTACCTCTTCGCCATATCCAAAACAAAAAATTGAATCCCTTGTTTCTACTTTAAAAGGAGAGGGTTATAATACTTCTTTTTTTCATGGTGCTGCCAATGGGTCAATGGGTTTCTTGGGTTTTAGCAAAATCCTAGGAATTGAAGATTACTATGGACGTACAGAGTATAATGATGATTCTCAGTTTGATGGCTTTTGGGGAATATGGGATGAACCTTTTCTTCAGTTTATGAAAAAAACACTAGACAAAAAGAAAACTCCTTTTTTTGCAACTGTGTTTACAGTTTCTTCACACGAACCGTATATAATTCCTGAGCAGTATAAAAATCGTTTTAAAGAAGGAAAAATTCCAATTCATAAAAATGCAGAATATACTGATTTTGCTATCAAACGATTTTTTGATGAGGCCAAAAAAGAGCCTTGGTTTCAGAACACTATATTTGTAATGGTTGCTGATCATTGTAATCAAATTTATTATGATGAATATCAAAAACCTATAAATCGTTTTGCTGTACCAATATTGATTTATGAACCCAACAGTAAATATGTAGGTGTCGACGATGATTTAGCACAGCAAATTGATATTTATCCTACTATTTTGGATATGATAGGTTATGATAAACCATTTAGAAGCTGGGGAAGAAGTTTATTTGATAAAAAATCAAGCCAGCCTTTTGTGATCAACTCAACGGGAAATATTTATCAGTTTTCAAGAGGTAATTATATTTGTACTTTTGATGGCAAGATAGCCCTTGGCTTTTACGACAAAAATGATAAAGCTTTGAAGCATAATTTGATAAAGAATAGAAATGCAGAGATGAATGATATCGAATTAAATTGCAAAGCTTTTATTCAAGATTACATGGAAAGAGTGGTAGATAAGAAGCTAGATAAGTAGTAATTTGATGATAAATATTGAGATTAAAGGGTTTGAAAAACATTTTTTTAAAATTAATTTTCAAAAAAATAACTCAAACTTGTTCTAAACAATTGCTTTGACTCTGAATAGAATTAAGAATAAGGAACGAGAGTTTTAGGACATTAATGAAAAATATAGCTTTTTGAACGATATAAAATTTTATATTTGCCAATCCAAATAAAAACAAAAACGCAAAAATCGTATGGAATATTTAGATTTTGAGCTTCCAATAAAAGAACTAGAAGAACAGTTAGATAAATGTCTTGTTATTGGACAGGAATCAGATGTTGATGTTACCAATACTTGTAAGCAAATCAACAAAAAACTAGAAGAGACCAAAAGAAACATATATAAAAATTTGACTGCCTGGCAGCGTGTCCAGTTATCAAGGCATCCCAATCGTCCCTATACAATGGATCACGTACGTGCTTTGTGTGGCGATACTTTTTTAGAACTTTTTGGAGACAGAGGTTTTAAAGACGATAAAGCCATGATTGGTGGTTTAGGGAAAATTGATGGACAATCATTTATGATCGTTGGTCAACAAAAGGGTTTCAATACAAAAACACGTCAGTTTCGTAATTTTGGGATGGCCAATCCTGAAGGATATAGAAAAGCATTGCGATTGATGAAAATGGCAGAGAAATTTGGCATTCCTGTTTTAACTTTAATCGATACTCCAGGAGCTTATCCAGGATTAGAAGCGGAGGAACGTGGACAAGGAGAGGCAATTGCTAGAAATATATTTGAAATGGTTCGTCTAAAAGTGCCAATCATAACAGTTATTGTTGGTGAAGGTGCTTCTGGTGGAGCATTAGGAATAGGTGTTGGAGATAAAGTGTATATGATGGAAAACACTTGGTATTCTGTTATATCTCCAGAATCATGTTCTTCTATTTTATGGAAAAGCTGGGAATACAAAGAACAAGCTGCTGAGGCTTTGAAATTGACTTCGGCTGATATGAAAAAACAAAAATTAGTTGATGATATTATTCCTGAGCCTCTGGGAGGAGCACATTATGACAGAGAAACTGCTTTCAAAACTGTAGAACAATACATTATGAAAGGGTACAATGAATTAAAAGACTTATCAACAGAGAAATTGATCGCTAAGCGAATGGAGAAATACTGTGATATGGGTGTTTACAGGGAGTAAAATACTCTAATCAAATATATAATCCGTCTCGTTTACTAATGAGACGGATTTTTTTTGGGTTATAAACAAAAAATAGTTAGTTATGAACAACTATTTGTAATAACTCAAAGGCTATCTTTTTTTAATTTTCGTTACTTTCGCTCTATGGAAAACTTTAGAAATATTAGTCCTGTAAAGGTTGATAAAACTACTATAATAAGTCTTGAAAAAGGAAAATTGCAACCGCAGGTTCTCGATTTAGAAGAGGCTGTGCTGGGTGCTATGATGATTGATAAAAAAGGGGTTGATGATGTAATCGATATTTTGCAACCTGATGCTTTTTATAAAGAAGCACACAAACATATTTTTGAAGCTATTGTTCAACTTTTTACAGAAACACAGCCAATTGACTTATTAACTGTTTCTGCTCAACTAAAGAAAAATGCAAAATTAGAATTGGCAGGAGGAGATTTTTATCTCATTCAGCTTACGCAAAAGATATCCTCTTCGGCGCATATTGAATTTCACTCTAGGATTATTCTTCAAAAATTTATACAACGTAGTTTGATTCGGATTTCAACTGAAATCATCGAAGATTCTTACGATGAAACAACCGATGTTTTTGATTTGTTAGACCGAGCAGAATCTAAACTATACGAAGTAACACAAGGGAATATAAAACGCAGTTCGGAGACAGCGCAGAGTTTAGTTTTACAAGCTAAAAAACGTATCGAAGAAATAGCGGGTCAAGAAGGATTGAGTGGAGTAGCCACTGGTTTCGACAAATTAGATAAGATTACTTCGGGTTGGCAACCAAGTGATTTAATTATTATTGCAGCAAGACCTGCGATGGGTAAAACAGCTTTTGTATTATCGATGGCTAGAAATATGGCAATTGATTACGGAATGCCTGTTGCTTTATTTTCGCTAGAGATGGCTTCGGTGCAACTAATCACTCGTTTGATTTCATCGGAAACAGGTTTGTCCTCTGAGAAATTACGTACTGGAAAGTTAGAAAAACACGAATGGGAACAATTAAGTACAAAGGTTAAAAACCTTGAAAAAGCACCACTTTTTATTGATGATACGCCTTCATTATCTATTTTCGATTTAAGAGCAAAAGCAAGACGTTTAGTTTCGCAACATGGAATCCGAATCATAATTGTGGATTATTTGCAATTAATGACCGCTGGAGGAAACGGAAAAGGTGGTGGTAATAGAGAGCAAGAGATTTCTACAATTTCTCGAAACTTAAAAGCATTAGCAAAGGAATTGAATGTTCCCGTAATTGCACTGTCACAACTATCGCGTGCGGTAGAAACTCGTGGCTCTAGTAAAAGACCTTTACTTTCTGATTTACGTGAATCTGGAGCGATTGAGCAAGATGCAGATATTGTATCGTTTTTATACCGTCCGGAATATTATAAAATTGATGAATGGGATGATGATGAAGCTTCGCCAACTGCGGGTCAAGCCGAAATTATGATCGCAAAGCACCGTAATGGTAGTATCGAAAACGTTCGATTGAAGTTTATTGGACATCTAGGAAAATTTGATAATTTAGAAGATCACAGTGGTAATTATGATGACTTACCTTCTAGTATGAACCAGGATGATAATCCTTTTATCACTAAAAATTTACCCTCTGCTAATGAAGCTTTTGGCAGTAATTTTAATGATCCTGATGATGATAGTGATGTTCCTTTTTAATAAGAGGAATTAAAAAAAATAAGTTATAAAAACCGTCTCGTATACTTACGTGACGGTTTTTTTTATCATCTTAGTCCCGTAAAAACGTTTATCTTTGAAATAAAAATAAACAGCCATGTCTTTATCAAGGTCATTATGGATTTTTATACTACTTCTTTCCTTTTCGGTTAGAGGTTCTTTTATTTTAATTCCAATGGATGAAACAACGCAACAAAACCATTTGAAAGCGTATGGAATTACCTATTGGTGTATTGACAAAAGCTACAAAGCGAGTTGGTTACTCAATTATCGTGGTGGTTCTTTTTTACTACCTGATGCAGCAGAAATCCGAAAGGAATGTCAGATTCGTGGGGTGAGTTTCGAAATAATTTCAGATGCAGAGCAAATTGCTATTTTAAACGAAATATCGAGTCCTTCACAGAATATGGAAGCTGTGCTTCTTGAAAAAGCACCCAAAATTGCGGTTTATACACCCAAAGGAAAACAACCTTGGGACGATGCAGTTACTTTAGTGCTGACTTATGCCGAAATTCCTTTTACACCAATATATGATGAAGAAGTTTTGAGCGATCACTTATTACTTTATGATTGGCTGCATCTGCATCATGAGGATTTTACGGGTCAATACGGTAAATTTTACGGTGCTTACAAAAATGTACCCTGGTATATTGATCAAAAGAAAGAAGCGGAAACGTTAGCAACTAAATTAGGTTTCCCAAAAGTATCGCAAGAAAAAGGAGCTGTAGCTAAAAAAATAAGAGATTTTGTAATTGGTGGTGGATTCATGTTTGCCATGTGTTCTGCAACAGATAGTTTTGATATCGCTTTAGCAGCTGATGGTCTTGATATTTGTGAAGCCATGTTTGATGGCGATGCTAGTGAAGGAAATTACCAATCTAAAATAAATTATAATAATTCTTTTGCTTTCAAAGATTTTACTTTAGAAAGAAGACCTGAAGTATATGAGTTCTCAGATATAGATATGACCACAAAAAGAAAAATTCCAATGGAGAAAGATTATTTTACTTTAATGGAATTCTCAGCAAAATGGGATCCTATTCCTAGTATGCTTTGTCAAAATCACACGCAACTTGTAAAAGGTTTTATGGGGCAAACGACTTCATTTGACTCTGGACTTATAAAATCGAATGTTTTGATAATGGGGAGTTGCGAATTAAATGGAGAAGCTCGTTACATTCATGGTCAAAAAGGGAAAGGAATGTTTACATTTTATGGAGGGCATGATCCAGAAGATTTTCAACATCAAGTAGGTGACCCACCAACAGTTTTAGATTTACATTCTAATTCACCAGGCTATCGTTTAATTTTAAATAATGTGTTGTTTCCAGCAGCAAGAAAGAAAAAAATGAAAACGTAATTTTAATATTGTACATAATAGAAAGCCGATCCAATGTGATTGGCTTTTTTGGTTTTAAATACTATTTGGCGCGAAAATTTATTTTATATTTTGTAAAAAAATATAACTATTTTTAAAAACATCTGTTTTAAAAGAGATTAAAAAATGGATAGGTACTGGCGAAATATCCGCTACAGATAATGGTGATACATCCAGTTTAACTCCTTTCCAAAGTCACCACAGAAATGCTTTCAACGGTATGGATTTACTGATTTTAAAAGCTAAAAAAGTACATAAAGGACAAGTTTATTATTATGGCCAATTGTAATGGATTAGAAACAGGAAAAATAACAGTTTTGGTAAAATAGAAAGTTCAAAAATAATTTGTAAAAGCGTATTTTCTTTCGATTTCTGTAGCTTTTATCTCGTGGGGAAATGTACTTTTATTTAAGCGTTTATGATGATAATACGATTTTGTATTTGCTGTTATCTTTTGGCAAAACATTACGTTAAGTCATGTAGTCGTTGTAGATAATTTGTTTATGTATTAGCTTTGGGTTCAATTCTGACAATGCTAAAAATAAGGGTAAAATGTTGCTTATTAGATCATTCCAATAATAAACGGGTAGGCACAGTGATGTAGTTTGTATAATATGTTATATATTCGAATTGGAATTTTAAAATTAATAATTAAAACGAAAAAATATGGTCAGATCATTTCTATTTTCGCTTCTTTTATGTAGTGTAATTTCCTTTGCACAAGAAGTAAAAATTATTCCTCAACCAATACAAGTCATTACAAATGTTGGAAGTTTTTTAATTACTCCAACAACAAGCTTAGTCGTTACCAATAAAATAGATGATGCAAGCGCTTCTTTTTTGAATATCTATTTGTCAGACTATTATGGATTTAAATTACCAATAGTAAAAAATGCTGCAAAAGACTATATCAAATTCAATAGCCTTAAAAATTTTAAAGGTTTAAAAGCAGAAGGATATACTTTGGAGAGTGATAGCAAAGGAGTGGTAATCGAGGGTAATTCTGATATTGGTACTTTCTATGGTATGCAAACTTTGATTCAATTACTTCCAGTTGAAAAAAGTAATACACTCAAAATAGCCGCAGTTAGTGTAAAGGATGAACCTCGTTTTGTTTATAGAGGTGCAATGCTTGATGTTGCGAGACATTTTTTCCCAGTTTCTTTTGTTAAAAAGTACATTGATTATTTGGCTTTACACAAGTTGAATTATTTTCATTGGCACCTAACTGAAGATCAAGGATGGAGAATTGAAATAAAAAAATATCCAAAATTAACTGAGATAGGATCCAGGAGAAATGGAACTATAGTAGGTAGATACCCAGGTAAAGGAAATGATAATACACCTGAAGGCGGTTTTTATACACAAGATGATGTAAAAGAAATTGTAAAATACGCATCAGATCGTTTTATTACCGTTGTTCCAGAAATTGAAATGCCAGGACACAGTAGTGCTGCAATCGCGGCTTATCCTATGTTAAGCTGTTTTCCAGAGGAGAAAACTCAAATTCCAGCTACTATGATTTCTGAAAAAAGCAAGCAAGAGTTAGCAAATGGAAGGGTTAAATTAGTTCAAGAAACTTGGGGAATTTTTACTGATGTTTATGCACCAACAGAATATACCTTCAAATTTTTAGAAGATGTTCTTGATGAGGTAATGGCTTTATTTCCTTCAAAATACATTCATGTTGGTGGTGATGAATCGCCTAAAGAGGCTTGGAAAAGAAGTGCCTTTTGTCAGCAATTTATAAAAGAGAAAGGTCTAAAAGACGAGCATGAACTGCAAAGCTATTTTATTCAACGTATGGAAAAGTACATTAATAAAAATGGCAGAACATTAATTGGTTGGGATGAAATCCTTGAAGGTGGACTTGCACCAAATGCAATCGTGATGAGTTGGAGAGGGGAGGCAGGCGGAATTGCTGCTGCCAAGGAAAATCATCAAGTGATTATGACTCCTGGAAGTCATGTATATTTTGATCATACTCAAACAAAAGACGAGAAAGAAGTTACTATTGGAGGTTTTACTAGTTTAGAAAAGACATACAGCTACGAACCTATTCCAAAAGAATTGAATGCTGAGCAAGGAAAATATGTACTAGGTGCTCAAGGAAATGTTTGGACAGAGTATATGCTTAATCCAGCGAAAGTAGAGTATATGATTTTCCCACGTTTGAGTGCATTGAGTGAAGTGCTTTGGTCTCCAAAAGAGAAGAAAGATTGGCCCGCTTTTCAATCGAAAATCGAAACAATGAAAAAAAGATACGATATATGGGGAGCCAACTATTATAAAGGGAAATAATGTTTTCTAATCTATTTTTATAAAATTAATGCTCTCCAATTTTTTATGAGGGTATTTTTTATTTATTGCTATCAGACAAATGTGGATTTGCAATTCGTTTGCCACGAAGACACAAATACACTAGTTTTGTTTGTGTTTTACAACATTAAACCAAGCAAGTTTTTCATAATAATAACAGTAATTTTAAAGTGTATTTTGGATAAATGTGTATGATCTGTGACATCCGTGTTCCTGTTTTAAGATTTAGTTCGCTACTGAAAATTCAAACCAAATAGGAATATGATCTGAAATTGCTCTTGCTTCTTTCAGTGAATTAAAGCTTTTGTAAAAAGGAATAACTCCTGAATTCAGATACTTAATTTTTGAAGTATTAAAATACATATTATCAAATTCTGAAGCTAAACACACATTTTCTTTACATTCTTTTTTCAATGATGTTTTTTGACCAACTAAAATAGATTGATAACCCATTTTTTTCAAAGGATTAAAAACCGTATGAGACTGCGGACAATTAAAATCACCAACAAAAATTAAGTTTAAGTCTGGATATTCGTCAGGTAAGAATTTAAAATATTTAATTTCGGTTTCTGGTTGTCGGTTTTTGGTAATAGCGTGAAAATTCACCACCGTAAATTGTTTATCTTCATACTGAAACGTACAGAAATAAGGTTCTCTATCAATCTCTAAATGGTATTTTTGTTCCAGCCATGCTTTTCCTATTTTCTTTATCTTGCTGGTTTTCCAGATAAACGCATAGCGTTCGGTTTTATAAGCGCTACTGCTTGTAGGATCACTAATGGTATAATCCCATTTAGTTCCTTTACGATTGAGTTCATCTGCCAGTCTCGCCACTGCTTGTGCGCCACCATAACCTGCAACCACTTCTTGAATGGCTATAATGTCATAGTTTTTTGCTGTATCCGCAATATACATTATCGTAGAATCTGATTTAGATTTTCCTAGGTTTTCTATATTCCAGGAAAGGAGTTTGGCTTGGGCTGATAAAAAAGTAGAAAAGGATAATATAAAAAGTATAAGAAGTATTGCTTTTTTATTATAATTATTCGAAAGTAATCTCATTTCTACTTTGTTAATTTAGTTTTAAATAATATTTTAATTTTGCCTTTTTGAATTTAATGCAATAGTAGTCAATAAAAAGATACCAACTAGCACATCAACAATATTCCAAATAGTCCTACCTAAAGCAATTTTTATAAAGGGTTGAAACAAAAGCGCTAATACTAGATAAATAATT
>CBDUEE010000044.1:0-14845 GCA_965366105.1 uncultured Flavobacterium sp.
TTGGCGGAACAGTAGTTTTTGAAGTTCAAGAGAATAGCGATGTCACATTTCGTCTTTATGACTGGGATAGAACAGATGCCAAAACTGGAAAACCACGAGACCTTCAAATTGAAAAAGCCATAGATTGTATTGATTTTGATCAAGTTGATATAGGTCCTGTAATTCCAGTAAAAGAACCAGATAATAAAAATTCAGAAAAACTATTCGATAACGAACATTTTATATTGTGGCGAATTAAAAGCAACTCTTTTTTTACGGTTGGTTTTAAAGATGAACCCGCTATTTTGGTTTGTATAGAAGGAAACGGAACTATGAATTATGATACTAAACACTATGGGATTAGCAAAGGAGAAGTGATGCTCTTACCTGCAATTATTGGACAACTTGAACTTAAACCTGAAACAGAAATTACAGTATTACAAATCGCAATCCCAAGTATTAAGTCTACTAGATGATTAAGAAATGACTATTTACAATAATTAACTAAATTACAAATAAAGAGTTTGTACGTTGCACCTATGTCAAATAGGACTACTAAATTTAAGAAACAATGAAAAAGCTAATTGTATTTGATCTTGATGGTACACTTGCTAAAAGCAAATCTCCTATTGACACAGAAATGGCCAACCTTTTAAAAAGTTTACTCGAAGTGACTCAAGTCGCTATAATTTCTGGAGGAGATTGGCCCCAGTTTGAAAAGCAAGTCTTGGATCAATTACCACCAAAAACATTGTTTAATAAATTATCAATTCTACCTACTTGCGGAACAAAATTCTATCAATATAAAAACGATTGGATAGAATTATACGAGGAGATTTTTACAGCAGAAGAAAAAAACAAAATCCTGAATTGCCTTAATTCAGCCATAAAAGCAGCTAATCTCGATATTAAAAAAACGTGGGGAGAACAAATTGAAGACCGTGGGAGTCAGATTACCTTTTCGGCTTTAGGGCAAAATGCACCACTTGAAGAGAAAAAAGATTGGGATGAAGATTTTGGAAAGCGAAAAAAGATTGTAGCCCCACTCATAGAATCATTGAAGGATTTTTCTATAGGAATGGGTGGAACTACTTCCATCGATATTACCAAACCAGGAATTGATAAAGCTTATGGAATTACTAAACTCAAAGAGATTTTGAAAATCGATGTTCCAGAAATGCTATTTATTGGAGATGCTTTATTTGAGGGAGGAAATGATTATCCCGCTAGAAGTACTGGTGTAAAGTGTATCCAGGTAAGAGATCCCGAAGAAACGAAACGAATAATAGAAACAGTACTTACTTGTTCAACTGATACCATTTAAAAACTAAAAATAATGATACCATTCCAATTACACCGTATTTGTACTATAATGAAACCCGAAGAAGGAAACGAAAATGAAGTTGAAGGGGTCCTCAATCCTGCCGTAACCAGAGGTCCGGATGGGGAACTATATATTTTTCCAAGGATGGTAGCAAAAAATAATTATTCTCGAATTGGAATAGCTAAAGTAAAATTTAACAAAGAAGGAGATCCATTTGAAGTAGAGCGTTTGGGTATAATATTAGAACCAGAAATGGAGTATGAAAAACGTCCAAATGGTGGAGGTGGTTGCGAAGATCCAAGGATAACATTTGTAAAATCTGTAGGACATTATATCATGACTTATACCGCTTATGGACCTGAAGGTCCTCGTATTGCAATGGCAAGATCAAAAGATCTTTTTACATGGGAGAGGTTGGGGTTGGTCTGTTATACACTTTATAAACCTCTAGATTTTAACAATGTAGATGATAAGGATGCTAGTTTTTTTCCAACAGACCTCCCTAGCCCCCATAATCACACCTCTATTGCTATGTTGCATCGCCCTCTTTTCCCCGAAAGTATTCCAGAACAAACGGTTAAGCTTGATAAAAATCGACCCATAGATACACACCGAGAAAGTATTTGGATTTCCTATTTTAACTTGAAAGAAGGAGAAGAAACGTCCTTAAGATCTGCAAAATTTACCTCTCATTATTGCCTAGCGTACCCTCTTTACCCGTGGGAGAATTTAAAAATTGGTGCAGGGGCACCTCCTATTTTGACTAAACACGGTTGGTTGATGGTTTATCACGGGGTTCAAAAGCATTCAGGCTGTACAGATGAGCAGCCTAGATATACCTATTCGGCGGGAGTAATGGTTTTATCCGAAGAAGCACCACAAAAAATAATTTATCGTTCGAGCGAGCCAGTCTTAATTCCTGAATTGGAAAGTGAAACAATTGGAATAGTCGGCAATGTTGTATTCCCAACCGGTACAGATCGGCGTGATGATATTGGGCAACCCAATAGAATTGATGTCTACTATGGTATGGCTGATGATAGTATAGGAGTTGCAAAAATGGAAATACCTGATATTCTTCCTGCATATCAAAACTGATTTTAAATAAGAATCAGGATCTTAAATTTTAAAATAAACATCAATTTCAAAAGATATTTTTGTATCTTCGAATCATTATCTATTAAAAATCAGATGATTATGAATTTGAGAAAAAAATCAATATCGGTAATTATGAGTATAGGACTTCTCTTTTTGATGATGTTACTATATGCATTCAAAGCAAAAACAAATACTGAAGATCGTTATCAACCTCAACCAAAGTGGAAAAACCTTAAAGTACTTCCCGAAAACATTTCTAAAGACAGCTTAGATCATCTTATGGAAGGCTATACGAATGCGTTGAGCGTGAAGTGTAATTATTGCCACGCACCTCAAAAAGATAATCCCAATAAATTAGATTTTGCCAGCGATGACAAAATCGAAAAAGAGATTGCTCGGGGTATGATAAAGATGACAAATGATCTTAATAAAAATTATTTTCAACCCCATTTTCCAGATCCTAAACCAGCGCAAGTAAATGTAATAAACTGTGTAATGTGTCACAGAGGAGCTTCTAATCCAGAAAAGTATTTATCTCAGATGGGTACTATGTACAAAACATACAATCCAGATCGTGATAATAGAAAAGAGAAACTTATTGAGCAAATTAAAAAGGAATAAATGTTGACAATACGATTCATACTAATTTGTATGAACATAAAAAATATCGCCAAGAAAGATTTTAAATTATCTTCTTGGCGATTTCATTTTAATTCAACTATTTGGTTTATAAAAAAATTAACGCCTAATATAAGATCTTAGGTTATGAATTTTATTTAAACCACTCTCCATTTTTTATACGCATTGATTAATCCATTAGTAGATGCATCGTGTGAATTTATTAGATTATTATTTTGAAGCTCAGGTAATACATTTTGAGCCAATTGTTTTCCAAGTTCCACACCCCATTGATCAAAACTTAAAATATTCCAGATTATTCCTTGTACAAATATTTTATGCTCATAAAGTGCTGTGAGTTTCCCCAGTGAAAATGGGGTGATCTCTTTGAGCAAGAAAGAATTGGTAGGCTTATTTCCAGTAAAAACTTTAAAAGGAATCAACTTTTCCATAGCTGATTTTTCCCTATCAGACACTTGTAATTCTTTGGTTACTTCTTGTGCGTTTTTACCATTCATCAAAGCTTCGGTTTGTGCAAAAAAATTAGACAACAATATAGGATGGTGTTCGCCAATTGGATTATGACTTATGGCTGGAGCTATAAAATCACACGGAATTAAATGTGTTCCTTGATGTACTAATTGATAAAAAGCGTGTTGTCCATTGGTACCAGGTTCACCCCAAACAACAGGTCCAGTGCTATAGGTTACTACTTTCCCATTTCTATCGACGTGCTTACCGTTACTTTCCATATTTCCTTGTTGAAAATAGGCTGGAAAGCGATGCATGTATTGATCGTATGGAAAAATAGCTTCTGTTTCTGAACCAAAAAAATTCGTATACCAAATTCCTATCAGAGCCATAATAACCGGAATATTATTTTTAAAATCGGTAGTTCTAAAATGATGATCACTTGATTCTGCTCCTTTCAAAAGCTTTTCAAAATTATCATAACCAATCGTGAGTGCGATTGAAAGACCAATACTGCTCCAAATACTATATCGACCACCAACCCAATCCCAAAATACAAACATATTTTCAATGTCTATTCCAAAATCCTTCACTCCTTTTTCATTAGTTGAAAGTGCTACAAAATGTTTGGCGACGGATTTTTCATCTTTTGCAGTTTTTAAAAACCAATCTCGAGCAGTATGAGCATTTATCATCGTTTCCTGAGTGGTAAAAGTTTTTGAGGCAATTGTAAAAAGTGTCTCTTCTGGATTCAAGTTCTTGAGTGTTTCAACGATTTGAGTTCCATCAACATTAGAAATAAAATAAGCTTGAATACCTTCAATCCAATATGGTTTTAAAGCTTCTGTAACCATTACTGGACCAAGATCACTACCGCCAATTCCTATATTTACAATGTTCTTAATTTTTTTTCCCGAATAGCCTTTCCATTCTCCACTATGCACTTTCTCGCAAAATGATTTCATTTTTTGTCGAGTTTCTCGTATTTCGGGCATAATATCCCTGTCGCCTACGGTTATTGATTCATCCGAAAAATTTCTTAAAGCGGTGTGCATAACCGCACGATCTTCAGATTCATTAATTTTTTCTCCTGCAAACATTGCTGCTCTTGCCATTTTTACTTTACACGCTTCAGCCAATTGTAAAAGCTTTTCTAGTGTTTCACTATTCATGATGTTTTTAGAATAATCAAAAAGTAGATCATCAAATTGAATAGACATCTGTTCAAATCGTTGTGAATTTTTTATAAAGAGATCTTTCATCTGAACATTTTCCATTTCGACTTGATGTGCTACTAATGATTTCCAAGCTACTGTTTGTGTGGGATTTATTTTTGGTAACATAATTTAGTTTTTTTTATATTTACTATTAGATTTTAAATAAAATATTCAGTTTCGATTCGTTTTCTACAATCGAGAGGCCGAATTACGGTCTAAAAACCATTGAACTTTATTTTCGTCTTTCTCAATTAATCGAGCAGGATATTGCTCTGTAGTACCTTTTGAATCTTTCAATATATGATAAATAGCATCTGTTTTATCTTTACCAAAAACCAAAAAAGCAATATGTTTCGCTTGATTAATCAAAGGTGCAGTCATTGTAATTCGGTACATATTCACTTCTTTAACAAACACAGCTTTAATAGTGGCTTCACTATCACGAAGTACCGAAGAGTTTGGAAAAAGTGAAGCAGTATGTGCATTATCGCCAAGACCCAAAAGAATGAAATCAAATTCGACCCGTTTATTATTAAAATGTGTTGTTATCGATTCTGAATATTTATAAGCAGCTTCTTTTGGCGATCCATTAGTATCCACTTTAAAAATATGAGATTCTTTAATTTTTAAAGGTTCAAACAAAGTTTCTTGAGCCATTAGAGAATTTCTCTGGAAATCATTATCGGGGACAAAGCGTTCATCACCAAAGAAAAAAGAGGTGTTGCACCAATCAATCCTATTTTTAAACTTTTCAGAAGCCAACAACTCATACAATTTCTTTGGCGAATTTCCACCAGAAAGTACAAAATTGAACTGTCCACGTTTTTGAATTGCCTCTTTTGAAACTTCACAAATAAACTCACCAAGGGTATTTAAAAGAAGGTCGATATCATTAAAAACTTGAAGTCCCATAAGTCTATTTTTTACGGTAAGTGAAACCAATTTAAACCATCTTTTGCAATAAGTGCTTCGGCGTTTTCTGGACCCCAAGAACCTGCTGGATAGTTTGGAAAATTTACTGCTTTATTATTTTCCCAATAATTGAGTATTGGCGTTATAACGGCCCATGCTGCCTCCACTTGATCTGCTCGCATAAACAGGGTTTGATCACCGGAAATAATATCTAGAAAAAGAGTCTCGTACGCTTCTGGAGAATCTAATTTTGTTTTTCCTGAATAGTCGAAAATCATATCTACAGTATTCAAACTCATTTCGAGACCAGGTGTTTTGCTCTGCAGCTGAAAGCGAATACCCATATCAGGCTGGATATTGATAATAAGCCTGTTTTTTTGTGGAGTGTTTCCTCCTTCATAATGAAACATATTGTGAGGTACTTCCCGAAACTGAATCATAATAAACGAGGCAGATTTAAAAATTCGTTTGCCGGTTCGCAAGTAGAAAGGAACTCCCTGCCAACGCCAGTTATCGACATAAAATTTTAATGCTGCGTAAGTTTCGGTGTTGGAGTTAAGATCTACTTCTTTTTCATCTCGATATCCTAGGACTTCCTTTCCCTCCATCCATCCTGCATCATATTGACCTCTTGCTGCAATGTCATCAATCTTTCCAGGTTCAATTTTCAGCATAGCCTTCAAGACATCTACTTTTCGATTCCGTACCTCATCGGCATCAAAATTTATTGGTGGTTCCATAGCAATGGTACAAAGTACCTGCAATAAATGGTTTTGCACCATATCGCGCAATATACCTGCATTATCAAAATAGTCCCCACGAGTTCCCACTCCTAGCTGCTCCGTTACCGAAATTTGTATATGTTCAATATGGTTTCGATTCCAGAGAGGTTCCATAATAGAGTTCGCAAAACGAAAAGCCATAATATTCTGCACTACTTCTTTTCCTAAATAATGGTCTATTCTATAAATTTGTTTTTCATCAAAGATTGTAAGCAACTTACTATTGAGATTCTTGGCAGATTCGAGATCATGTCCAAAAGGTTTTTCTACGACAATACGTGTAGTTTCGGGGTCATTTTCTAGTTTACTTTTAAAAATATTCTCAGCAATTGTTTTAAAAAAACGTGGTGCTACGGCACAATAATAGACTAAAGAGGTTTCTTGATTCCAATCATTTTTATACTTATCAATAGTTGTCTTAAACGGTTTGTAATTTGACGATTTTGTAATATCTGCAATCTGATAAGTAATATGCGAGGAGAATTTTGCCCAATCTGCTTTCTTTGCTTTACCCTTTCGGGAAAATTCATTTACGGAACTTAAAAGATCTTTTTTATACTGTGCATCTGTCATTTCACTCCAAGAAGAACCGATAATAGCAAAATTATCTGGCAACCAATTATCAAGAAATAAATTATATAATGCAGGCATAATTTTACGTTTCGTTAAATCTCCCGTTCCACCAAAAATGAGAAAAATGGTGGCATTTTTATTTGATGTCTTCGACATAATTTTAATTTTTAAAGAGGCCTTTAGTTTTGAAAATATTTACTTTTTAATTCATTCCTTTATATTCTCCATAACCCATTTAGTATGAAAAACACCTTCCTTTGCTTTGAGCTCGTAAGTATGTGATCCAAAATAATCACGTTGCGCCTGAATGAGATTTGTAGGCATATTTTCGCATCTAAAATTATCATAATAAGCCAAAGCAGCTGAAAAAGCAGGAACTGCAATACCATGAAGGACAGCGTCTGATACAACAGTTCGAATACCCGGAATGCTTTTAGTAACACTATTATGAATGGCATCATCCAAAAATAAATGTTTGAGTTCAGAATCCTTTTTATAAGCAGTGTAAATATCCTCGAGAAATTCGGATCGAATAATACAACCGCCTCGCCATATTTTCGCAATTAAATCAAGATTTAAATCATATTTGAATTCCTCATTAGCCGAATATAGTAAATGCATTCCTTGGGTATAAGCGGAGACCATCGAAAAATAAAAAGCTTGTTCAAGCTTTTCAATATAAGTAGTATCTTTTTTCAGATACTTTGTTTCACTCGAATTGGAACATATTTTTGATATTTTAGTTCGTAAATCCTTGTATTGAGAAAGATCTCGCATAGAAACTGCTATATCAATTATCGGTATCGGAAGATGCAAATCCATTGCTGCTTGCGAGGTCCATTTTCCAGTTCCTTTCGCTTTTGCCTGATCGCTCACATAATCTAGCAAAATGTCATTTTCACCCGCATTTTTAAATGCAAAAATATCACGCGTTATATCTATTAAATAGGATTCTAATCTTCCTTCGTTCCATTTTTTGAATACATTATGAATTTCCACATTATTATAATTTAATCCATTTTTTAATATTTCATACGTTTCAGATATTAGTTGCATTAAAGCATACTCGATACCATTATGCACCATCTTAACAAAATGTCCAGCAGAACGAACTCCCATATAAGCAACTGTAGGATCTCCATTTACTTGAGCAGCAATTTTTTTTAGAATAGGTTCAACAATTTCGTACGCTTTTTTATCACCGCCTGGCATCATACTCGGTCCTCTCCTTGCACCTTCTTCTCCTCCTGAAACTCCCATTCCGATGAAATGATACCCTTTTTTCTCCAATTCTATATTCCGACGTTCTGTATCGATAAAGTGTGAATTTCCTCCATCAATAATAATATCACCTTTGTCTAGAACTTTCAATAAGTCTTCAATTACACTATCTACGATTTCACCTGCGGGTACCAGCATCATTACTATTCTCGGACTATTAAGACTTTTGGCAAAAGAGTTTAAATCCAAAAAACCATGAATAGTATCACGGTTCAAATTATTAAGACTATCAACTTTAGCAGCACTATTATCGTAGCCGGCGCAATCGTAACCGTGATCTGCAATATTTTGTAAAAGATTGGAGCCCATTGTACCAAGACCAATCATTCCGAATGCATTTTGATTTTCGTTAATGTGTTTCATGATTTTATTTTCGTGTAAAATTTTCCAGAATAGTTTTAGCAATTTGAAATTCTTGATATTGAATACTGTTCATTCCCATTTTTTTTGCCGTATTGACTAACATAGGTCTATCGTCAAAATAAAGACATTCAGAAGGTATCACCTGTGTAATTTCCATTGCTCTTTTATAAATTCGTGGATCAGGTTTCCGCATCTTTAAATAACAGGATGAAAAGAAACCATCAAACAATTCGTGTAAATTAAAAGTACGAATTCGGTAATCGTTAAGTTCCCGGCTTTCATTGCTAAGTGCAAATATTGGGACTGTCGATTCTTTTTTCCACGCTTTTAACCATTCTAATAAAGTTGGTAACTCGATAGATTCAGCATACATAAATTCTTTGAACTCCGCTTTTGTAAAATCTCTAGGCTTATGAAATACTGTTGTGTCTAGATATTCGTCGATAGAAATACTACCAATCTCAAAAACATTGTAGATGAAATTGTGCAGAATGTTCATTTCGTCATAATCAAAATCAAAAACTTGTGCTGCTTTTTCACGTGATTCGTGTCCCCAACCATTGGTTAGCAATACACCACCAATGTCCATAAATACAACTTTTACTTTAGACAGATCAAAATCATTCATTAGTTTAACTTTTTTTACGTTTCTGATCGTCAATACTTTTAATTAGCTTTTCATAAGCTTTGTTGAATTTCTCAATACCTTCATCTTCCAATTTTTGAGTTATTTTATCAATATCAATACCTTTATTCTTCAACTCATCCATTGCTTTATTAGCATCATCTATACCTTGAGTCAAAGTTTCAGCTACCATTCCGTGATCGCGAAAAGCATCAATAGTTTCCATAGGCAAAGTATTAATAGTGTCTTTTCCAATCAAGCTTTCTACATATAAAATATCGCTAAATGCAGGATCTTTTGTACTTGTACTGGCAAAAAGCACTCTCTGACTCTGTGCTCCTTTTGCTTCTAGTTTTTTAAACCGATCACTCGAAATCATCTCAAGATAAATTTGATACGCTTTTTTTGCAGAGGCGATTGCAATTTTTCCTTTAAGGTTTTCTGCTCCTTTTTCGTCCAGCATAGGATCTACCATTACATCAATTCGGCTCAAAAAGAAACTCGCTACAGAAGATATTCCTCCTATCGAATTGCCTTCGTTAAGTCGATCTTCAAGTCCTCCCATAAATACTTCTGTTATTTCTCGGTAGCGCGGAAGCCCGAAAAGCAAAGTCACATTGATGTTGATTCCTTCGCGTAAACATTCACGTATTGCTGGTAAACCTGGTTTTGTTCCTGGTATTTTTATCATAACATTTTTACGGCCTACTTTTTTCCACAGTTCTCGTGCCTGCTCAATAGTTCGATCTGTATCAAGCGCTAAATATGGAGAAACCTCCAAACTTACAAAACCATCTTTCCCTCCCGTTTTATCATAAACGGGTTTAAAAAGATCGGCTGCTCTTTGAATATCCGCAATTGCCATATCAAAAAATAGTACTGAATTATCGCTCACCTGTTGTGAGATTTTGATAATATCATCATCGTAATCAGAGCTTCCGCTAATCGCTTTTTCGAATATTGACGGATTGGAAGTAAGACCACGCAAATCATCATTATCAATTAAACTTTGCAATTTGCCTGAGTTCATAATCTCACGATCAAGTAAATCCAGCCATATACTCTGATCTAATTCTCGTATTTTATTTAATGGATTCATTTTTTGTGTTTTTTAATTTATGTTTTCAAAAAAAGCTAATCTTGTCTGTTTTTTTTTGAGATATTTCAGCTATCCTCTCCAATTTTTATATAAAGGATTTGCTTCTGTCGTGGCAAAAAAATTAGGACGGTTTTTGAAAATTACTTTTTAATACCGAGGTAAATTTGATTGATTATTTTTCCAAATTTTTAATTTTTTGCAATCGTCTTATATGTCTTTCTCCACCAATAAATTTTGCTTTTAAAAAAGCTAATACTAATTCTTCAGCACTTGCATAACCTGTAACTCGACCACCGAGGCAAATCAAATTCATATTATCATCTTCAACTCCTTGATGTGCCGAAAAATAATCTACAATCAAAGCCGCTCTCACACCCGAAACCTTGTTGGCAGCAATACAAGCACCAACTCCACTTCCGCAAATCGCAATACCTCGAAAAACCGCTCCGGCAGCAACAGCATTTGCAAGCGGAATAACATAATCTGGATAATCATCAGAGTCGTTTAATTTTTTCGCTCCAAAATCTACCACTTGATATTGACTTTCAATCAAAAAAGTTATCATTCTTTCTTTGAGTTCAAACCCACCGTGATCTGCTGCGACACCTATTATAATTTGTTGTAAGGTCATCTCTTTTTGAGCTATTGTCATCTTTAATTCATTTTTACTAAGCTAAAATCATAATAATAAATGATTCAAATTTTGATTCATTTATCCAAGAGCAACATCCTTATTTCTTTTTAAAATTGACATAAATGAGACATTTTGAGTGCTATACACTACCTATTAACCTTCCTCTTTTTTAGGTTTATCTAGTGGCTGTGGTTTCATTCGAATATCCTCATTTCTATGTTCTTCGTATTCCTGAGGAAAGTGATCATTACCACTCTTTATTTTTGTGGGTTGATTTTTTTTATCTATTTCGTTTATATTTTTACTGTCCATTTTATATGTGTTTTGAATTAATATTTTCTAAAAAAAATTGCTTGCAACATTATGAAAGTAAGGCCTTTGCTCTTTTTAACACATTTCCTACTGTAAATCCATAGTCTTTCATCACTTCTTCTCCTGGTGCGCTTTCACCAAATTTATCGATTCCAATTACATCTCCTTCATCAGTTGTATATTTCATCCATCCAACAGGCGATCCAGCTTCTACTGCAAGTCGTTTGCGAATGCTTTTCGGTAAAACTGTTTCACGATAAGTAAAATCTTGTTTATCAAATAAACTCCAACTTGGCATACTTACTACTCGCGCCTGAATATTATTTTTCTTCAATTCAGTTTGAGCTTCCAAAATCAATTGTACTTCTGATCCAGTCGCAATCAGAATAATATCTGGTATCCCTTCTGAATCTGAAAGAATATAGGCCCCTTTCTCAAGATTTCTCGCAGTTGCATATTTCTTCTGATCTATGATTGGAGTTCCTTGACGGGTAAGGACAATTACAACTGGCCCATCTGTATGTTCTATAGCCACACGCCATGCCTGAGCAGTTTCGTTGGCATCTGCTGGTCGGATTACGGTCATATTTGGAACAGTTCGCAGTCCTATTAATTGTTCGACTGGCTGATGGGTTGTGCCGTCTTCTCCAAGAGCAATGCTATCGTGAGTAAAAACCATAATAGATCGGATTTTCATAATAGCCGCTAGCCTTAACGGTGGACGCATGTAATCTGAAAAAATTAAAAATGTAGCCCCATACGGAATTAAATAGTTGCTGAGTGCCATTCCGTTGAGCACAGCTCCCATGGCATGCTCTCGGATTCCGAAATGGAAGTTTCTACCGTCGCGATGTTTTGTTGAAAAGGAGTTATAAGCGTCTAGATTTGTATCTGTAGATGGAGATAGATCTGCAGATCCTCCTATTAATTGAGGGAAATATTCAGCAATGGCATTTAGGGTTTTTCCTGAAGCTTTTCGAGTAGCCATTTCTTCCCCGGCTTCAAATACTGGAAGTTTTTTCTGCCAATCCTCAGACAATTTCCCTGAAATAATAGATTCATATTCCTTGGCAAGATCAGGATGTCTTAAACTATAATTTTTATATAATTCGTTCCACTCTTCTTCATTCTTCGCTGATTTCTTTCCAGCTTTCTGGTAAAAATTTGAAACCTCATCTGGAATAACAAAATTTTTATCGGGATCAAATCCGAAGTTTTCTTTGACCAAACGCACCTCCTCTTTACCCAAAGGTGATCCGTGAGCTGCTGCGGTATTCTGCTTATTTGGACTTCCATAACCAATATAACTGCGGACTTTTATTAAGGATGGACGCGTGGTTTCATTTTGGGCATTTTTAATCGCTTTTGAAAGTGCTTCTAGATCATTTATGTCGGGCAAATTTTGAATATGCCAACCATACCCTTCAAATCTTTTGGAAACATCTTCATCAAAAGCAAGATCAGTATCTCCTTCAATTGTGATGTGATTGCTATCATAGAAATAGATCATATTTCCCAATCCGAGATGCCCCGCAAAAGATGCGGCTTCTGCGGAAATACCTTCCATTAAATCACCATCACTACAAATGGCATAAATTTTATAATCGAAAATATTGAAATCAGGCTGATTATAGCGAGCTGCCATATACTGTTGCGCAATTGCCATTCCGACACCATTAGCAAATCCTTGACCCAACGGACCGGTGGTTACTTCGATTCCTGGAGTGAGTCCATATTCTGGATGACCAGCAGTAATACTGTGCAGTTGTCTAAAATTTTTAATATCCTCCAACGAGATTTTGTATCCCGTTAAGTGCAAATAACTATATTGTAGCATACAAGCATGACCGCAAGAAAGAACAAATCTATCTCTATTTACCCATTCAGGATTTTGCGGATTATACTTCATTACTTCTGACCACAAAATATGCCCTAATGGTGATAAAGCCATCGGTGTTCCAGGATGTCCAGAATTTGCTTTTTGTACAGCATCTGCTGATAAAACTCTTACGGTATCGATGCAGTGTTGAACTAATTTTTTTGCTTCCATTTTTCTCTTCTCTACTTCATTATTATTTATGCGTCATCGAAATCATTTATTAAAATAATCTTCTTGTTCCATTTCAGGTTTGTATTCGCCTAGACGTGCCGCTTTAGCAATTTTTGCACGATGAAACAATAACTTTTGAGCTTTTCCTACATTTGATTCTTGCCCTTTCCAAGCACCATATACCGGCTGTTGAATGGCTCTTGCAAAAGAAAAAGCTACTATCCAAGGGAGTCTATTTTTAAAATTTTTATTAATAGCATTCAGGTGTTGTGCAGCTTCTTGTGGCGATTGTCCACCTGATAAAAATGCAATTGCTGGAACAGATGCTGGAACAGATGAAAGAAAACATTTTACGGTAGCTTGTGCCACTTCGTCAACGCTATTTTGTGTTTTATTAGCTTTTCCCGCTAGTATCATATTTGGTTTTAGAATTATTCCTTCAAGATCAACTTTAAATTTAAATAATTGATTAAAAAGTGTTTTTAAAACCTGTTCTGTTACCTCGTAACATTGTTGCAGAGAATGATTTCCATCCATCAAAACTTCAGGTTCAATCATGGGAACAATATCAATTTCTTGGCATAAAGCGGCATACATTGACAAGGCATAAACATTGGCCTCGATGCAGGCATCAGTTGGAATCCCATCAGCTATTGTTATTACACCTCGCCATTTAGCAAAACGAACACCCATCCTTTTATACTCTAATAGACGTTCTCGCAAACCATCTAATCCCTCAGTAATTTTTTCATTGGCAAAACCAGCAAATGCTGTGGTACCCATATCTACTTTTATTCCGGGAATGATTCCTGCTTTACTTAATGCCTGGACCATTTGCTCGCCATCAGCAGTTTGTTGTCTAATAGTTTCATCATACAAAATAGCACCACCTATGCTTTCGCATAAATCAGGTGTCTTGATAATAAGTTCTCGATATTTACGGCGCATCTCTGTGTTTTGCGGGATTCCTGCTGCATCAAAACGCTTGTCACAAGTTGGAGTACTTTCATCCATTGCAAGAATACCTTTGCCGCTGGCGAACAGTTGTTGAATTGTATCTTTTAATAGTTGCGTTTTCATTTGCTCTCTATTTTTAAAAAAGTATTTTTGAAAAAATGAAATAAGTCTTTTATAAAATAATTGGTAACTAATTACTTTTTATAAATCATAATTTGTTTTGTCTTAGAACTTTTATATGAACTTAAAAAATTATCGAATGAAATCTAAAGACTAAATATATTTGAAAGTAGTTTTAATTTAAAAAAAGATATAGTTCTAATCCAAGTTTTGTATCCAGATTTTAATAGAAAATGGTGACTAATAAAATAAATTATTACCTAGCAGTAAGGTACTCATAATCAATGAGCTGAAACTATAAAAAAATCATAAAATTATATTTTCATAAGAGAGAAAAAATTTATAACAAAAATATAAATTCAATTGTAGGTTTACCAAATGTTGTTTTTGAGAAAAAAATTAATCTTACACCAACATCAAAATTTATAAG
>CBDUEE010000045.1:0-14757 GCA_965366105.1 uncultured Flavobacterium sp.
TATTTTATACTCTCCCGAAGAGAAGTTCTGCGTATAAAAATTTTCTTGAAAAATTATTTGAAACTAGTCTTTCAAAAAAATTAGCATTTCATATAAATATTCCGATTCTAGCCATTCATGAATAAAATAAAGTATTTATTTTCGATTGTCTAAATTCCGATATAAAGTAAATAAACGCTATCGAAAACCACTTGAATTGAAAAAAAATAAAAGTAAAAGACTAATTACATACAGCGGTTCTCGTACTATATCTTTTAATAAATAATCCATTTTAATCCATAGTAAAAATGAAAAGAATTCTATTCCCTACCGATTTTTCAGAAGCAGCTACTAATGCCTACATTCACGCTTTAGAATTTGCAAAAAAAGTTAATGGTGAAATTATTTTATTGCACACCTTTGATTTGCCTATTTATGACAATCAGTTTTTTCCTGAAAATTATGCTATTATTTATGAGTCATTAGAGTTGGCTCAATTTGATATGTTTAAAAGTGAAATTCCAAAACTTCGCGCCATAGCCGAAGAGCGTAATTTGGATAAAATTAGAATGAGGCATAGGCTTATGGATGGCGACTTGCTCCATAACATTAAAAAATCCATCAAAGAGGATGATATTGATTTTGTAGTAATGGGTACTTCTGGCGCTACAGGTTGGGAAGCTTTTTTTGTGGGAACAAATACTGGATCGGTCATGTCAGGCATTAATGTGCCAATGTTATGTGTTCCAGTTGAAGCAAAATTTAAGAAAATTGAAATTATAGGATTTACAACTCGCTTTAGGCTTAAAGACAAAAAGGCATTAAAAATGGTGCTGGAAATTGCTAAAAAAACCAAAGCAAAAGTAAAATGTTTATACGTAAAAACTAGTAATTCAGACGTTTCAAAAGAAACTATAGCAAGATGGGAAGAAGAATTTAGTGATGAACCTGTAGATTTTTATGTTGTTAATAATGATGATGTCGAAACAATAATTCTAGATTTTATAATGTACAAAGAAGTTGATATTTTGACCATGCTTACCTATAAAAGAGGTTTTTTTGAAGGAATTTTTAAACCAAGCTTGACCAAAAAAATCGCTATAAATAATGAGATTCCAATTTTGGCAATTCCAATTGAGTAATTAGAAGCTCAGCTTTCTATTTATAGCATAATTGTTCGCAATAATTGATGGATTTGAACGCTAAACGTTCTAAATCTGTTGCTATTTTCAGGTTTATAGATTTAAATTTTTATTATAATTTAATGTGATATTGATTTAGTGATTGCAATTGCTTTTTAATTTTTACCAATGAAATTGCTTACATTTGTCATTCACTAAAACTAGCAATGGAAATTTATAAAACAAAAAAAGAGAATTATTTAAATGAATTGAGTAAAATCAATAAAAAGTATAATAGTGTAAGCTTTTTAAGACTTATTTCTATTGTACTTTTTTTTGTTTCAATTTATTATTACCTCAAAACAAGCTCGATTCTTTATACTGCTTTAGCCGTATTTCTTTTTGGTGCATTTGTTGTTTTGATGCGTATTCATTCCAAATTGCTTTTTAAAAAACAAGTAAATCAAGCTTTGCTTTCTATCAATGAGGATGAAATTGTATATCTTGAAAGAAATAAAATTCCTTTTGAAAACGGAATTGAATTTAAAGATTTTCAGCATCCTTACGCTTATGATTTAGATATTTTTGGAGAACACTCCTTATTTCAGAATTTAAATCGTACGGCTACTTTCATCGGAAAAAAAACATTAGCTATAAAATTACTTAAAATATCCTCGAATGAAGAAATTATTAAGAATCACGCAGCCATAAAAGAACTTACTGAAAAGTTGGATTGGCGTCAGGAGTTTTTAGCATTTGCTAAAGTAAGTAATGACAGTCAACCCAATTACGAAACTTTATTAAAATGGAGTTTGTTTAATAGCGCACCCTTATCTAAGTTTACTTTATTTATTTCGTACTTCATGCCGATTGCTTTTCTACTGAATGTTATTGGCTATATTGTAACTTCGAATGTTACTTTTGCTTCGATTTTATCTTATTTGTTTATTTTGAACCTTATTATTTTAGGTGTCTTTATGAAGCGAATTCAACTTGAAATTGCTAATTCTTCTAATATAGATAAAACAATTGGTCAATATAGTTTGCTGTTAAAAAAGATTGAAGAGGAAAAATTTGTGTCTGAAAAACTTATCCGTTTACAACAAAAACTAACTTTCAAAAAAGAAAATGCGAGCGTACATTTTAAACAATTATCTAGTTTATTCTCTAATATGGATACCATTGGTAATTTGGTAACCGCTATTCTTTTTAACGGAACTTTTCTTTTTAATCTTCATGTTTTTAAATCATTAGTGCAATGGAAAACAGATCATGCTGAAGCACTAGAAGATTGGTTAGGAATTATAGGAGAATTTGAAGTACTTAATAGTTTGGCAAACCTATCTTATAACAATCCCGACTTTGTTTATCCTACTTTAAACTCCAACTTTGAGATTGATTTTACTGATTTGAGTCATCCTTTATTGAATCAAACGACTAGAATAGGAAATGATGTTCGTTTTTATCCTCAATCTTTTATGATTTTGACGGGTTCTAATATGTCTGGAAAAAGTACTTTTTTGCGTAGTTTGGGTATTAATATGGTACTTACCGGAATGGGCTCTGTAGTTTGTGCCAAGCAAGCTAATGTTCATCCTTTGCCAGTTTTAGTTTCAATGCGTTTATCGGATTCTTTATCAGATAGTGAATCTTACTTTTTTGCTGAAATTAAACGCTTAAAACAAATCATGGATCAGTTAGAAAATCAACCTGCTTTTGTTTTATTAGATGAAATACTCCGTGGAACCAATTCTGATGATAAGCGAAATGGAACAATTGAAGTTGTAAAAAAGGTAATTGCGCAAAAAGCCATAGGAGCGATTGCTACGCACGATATTGAAGTATGTTTAACAACCAACGATTATCCAGATCTATTAACTAATAAATGTTTTGAAGTTGAAATTATTGATAATGATTTGCATTTTGATTATAAACTACGCGACGGAATTTGCAAAAATAGAAGTGCTACTTTTTTAATGAAAAAAATGGGAGTGATTTAAAAGGGAGAGCTTAGAATAGAAAAATGGAAGATGCTTAATATAATTTAGAATTTACTAGATTGGGAATGGTAACAATTGAACAAAACATAAAAACATGTGGATTGGTGACTCCATTGACTAAATCTCAAAAAGAGAATTTTTTAATTATTAGCAAACATTGGATTGTTTTTAATGCAGAATTAAAAAAACACAACCTAAATCAGTCTGCTGGAAATTGGGTTAAATATGGAATTACTTTTAAGGTTGAAAACGAGTATTTTTATTTAACGGCTATTCCGAATAACGAACAAATTTTTCCAGACCATTTTATTAGTTTCGAAATTTCAAAAGGGAATTATGAAATTTTTGCTCACTGTGGCGCGATGGATAATCTCAAGCAAACCATAAATCACATCTATAAATCGATTATTCCTGATTTGAATTTAAAAATTGAAGATCATGAAAACACAGGTTTTTTGCATTATGAAAAATACGATTATCGTTTTCAATGGAATAAAACCACTTCATTAATCGAAATTTACTTGCCTTTGAAAAAATAGTTTTTACTATTTCATACTTATAAAATAAGATATTTATCAAATTTATTCTTGTAGAAAAAAAGCCGTTTCGAGAAATCGAAACGGCTTTTTCAAATATAAAAAATGGTTTGGTTAATAGCGTACTTTGATAGCTAAAATCAATTAATTAGCTGTTTAACATTACTGGCATTACTAGCATAGTAACAGTTTCACCTTCTTCTAAACCATCTACAGGCGTTAGAATTCCAGCTCTATTTGGTAAAGACATTTCTAGCATAATCATATCCGATTGCAAGTTAGTCAACATCTCAGTAAGAAAACGGGAGTTGTAACCTATTTGCATGTCGTCACCTTGATAATCACAAGTCAATCTTTCTTCTGCTTTGTTTGAGTAATCAATATCTTCGGCTGAAACATTCAATTCAGCACCAGCAATTTTTAAGCGGATTTGGTGCGTAGTTTTATTAGAAAATATGGCAACACGACGAACTGAGCTCAAAAATTGAGAACGATCAATCATTAATTTATTAGGGTTTTCCTTTGGAATAACCGCTTCGTAATTTGGATACTTTCCATCAATCAAACGACACATTAAAATGTAGTTATCAAACGAAAAAGTAGCATTCGAATCATTATATTCGATTTTTACTTCGGCATCAGAAGTTCCAAGAATATTTTTTAAAATGGTCAAAGGTTTCTTTGGCATAATAAAATCAGCCACTTGAGAGGCCGTTACATCTGTTCTTGCATATTTTACTAATTTATGTGCATCAGTTGCTACAAAAATTAATCCTTGTGGTGAAAATTGGAAAAATACACCAGACATTACTGGACGTAAATCATCATTTCCAGCAGCAAAAATAGTTTTGCTTATGGCTGTTGCCAAAACATCTGCAGGAACAAGCGTTACAGATGGATCCTCTAAGTTTACCGATTTTGGAAATTCATCTCCAGGAGCATACGCTAAAGCATATTTTCCGGAATTTGAACTAATTTCTATCGTACTATTTTCTTCAACGGTGAATGTTAAGGGTTGTTCAGGAAAAGTTTTAAGAATTTCCAGAAGTAATTTTGCTGGTACAGCAACGCTACCTTTACTTTCTGAATCAATTTCTAAAGTAGCAGACATGGTAGTCTCTAAATCAGAAGCAGAGACGGTCAATACTTTATGATCTAATTCAAATAAAAAATTATCTAAAATAGGCAAAGTGTTACTACTATTGATAACATTACCTAGAACTTGTAATTGCTTCAATAAGTACGAACTCGATATTATAAATTTCATCTGTTTTGTTTTATTTTTTAACGTATTTCTCTAATTACCAAATACGATAGATTTTACAAATATATCGTAAACTATTCTACTTTGGAAACTTTTTTATTAACATCTATTTGCAATATTTTCTTTTTCTAAGAAAAGTAAAAATAACTCCAAAAAGAAGCAAAATCACTATTGGTAGCCCGATAGTTATGAATTGAGTTCGAGTATAGTTTTCATAAACTTTTTCTTTATCCAACAATGGTAAGTCTAGATCTTTACTTCGAATGTTAATAAGTCCGTTATCATCTAATAGATAATTAACACAGTTTATCAAAAAATCTTTGTTATCATACAAATTACCTGATCGCTGATCGTATCCCAATTCTACTGGTTGAAAGTTTTTATCTAACTGGTTTTTTATCAAATCACCATCAGCAATTACAATCATTTTATTGGCTTTTCCTGATTTTTTAAATGATTGTTGTTCAAATGGTAAAATTCGGTTTTCAAACATAGAATGAAAAGAGCCTTCTAATAAAACAGAAAGTGGAATATTTCCTTTGTTTAAGTAATCACTTGGCGCAGTTTCTTCGGTTACATTATTTAAATTTATTTCTGTTGGAGTTCCTATTTTTTTCGAATAAGGAGATGACTGTAGCAGAATAGTTTTTTTAATTCCGTTTTTCAAAGTGTCAATTGGATTAGCAAAATCAAATTTTATTCCGCCTAAATTCTTTACAATAGGATGTGGACTCTTTGGATATACTTGCGGTGCAAATTTCCAATTGAATTGTTGGTATTGAGTAGCACTTCCGGGCTCTCCAGTCGCTAATTTTATTGGACTTCCTTGCTCGTCTTTTATAACATCAGGATTAATTCGGATACCATATTTAAAAAACATATCATTCAAATTCAAATCCCTAGGATAGGCCAAAGTACTTCCTGATGCATTATACAAACTATCCATTTCAGCAGCAACTTGGTCAATCAACCATAAGGTTTTTCCACCATTGATAATAAATTGATCTAAAACCTGTTTCTCAGCATCTGAAAATGTTTCGGTAGGTTTTGCAATAACTGCCAAATCATATTTTTCTAAAGCTTCTAAACTTCCAATTGGATTTTTGGCAACAGAATCTAACGTAAAAGGACCAATAAAATAACTTTCGCGAACTTGCATAAGAAATTTAGCCATTGCAATATCTTGCAATTCACCATTTCCTTTGATGATTGCAATTTTCTTTTGTTTTGCTTTGGTAATTTTATTCAAACTTTCTGCAATTGAATATTCAAGATGTTGCACCGATCCAATTACTTTTTGAGTAGTCGAAGCTCCCATAATGTTTTTCAGTAATGGAATATTAACTTCTTTGTTGTTGTAAACTGCAATTGCCCACGGAAAAACCATCTCTTGAGATTGTTTCCCTTTGTCGTCAACGGTTATGTTTACTGGAGTTAATCCTTTGCGATACAATTCTTTTATTTGATCCATACTTTCGTCTTTGTTTTCCAATGGATCTACAAATTCGAAAATTATGTTTTTATTATATGCTTGAAATTCTTCTAATAATTGCTTAGTTTCTTGTTGCAAGCGCTTGAATTCTGCTGGTAAATTACCTTGCATATATACTTTTATATACAAAGGGTTTTCTACTTGCTTGATAATGTTCAAGGAAGTAGCAGAAAGCGTATATCTTTTATCTTTTGTTAAATCAAAACGATGGAAAAGGGAACTTCCTATTGCGTTCAAAAGTAATAGTCCAGCAATAATGATGGCAACTGATTTTATATTATTTTTTTTAGTTGTAATCATTACGATTTAAAGGATTTTAGATTATAAACAGTAAACGAAAGAAAGGCAATTGTAACACTTACAAAATAGATAATATCTCTAGTATCTATAACGCCTCGGCTCATACTTTTATAATGATCTTGCATTCCTAAAGCTGATATAAAATTTGAAACCTTTGGAAAAACAGTTGCCAAACCTTCAAATCCAAAATACAGAAAAAAGCATAAAAATACAGCAACGATAAACGCTACAATTTGATTTTCAGAAAGGGTAGAAGTAAATATTCCAATGGCTGAATAACCTGAAATTAAGAACAATAATCCAAAATAAGAGCCAATTGTGCTTCCCATATCAATATTTCCTTCAGGTGTTCCTAAACCGTATAGTACCCAAACATAAGTGAAAGTCGGGATAATTGCCATTACAATTAAAAGTAAAGCTCCAAGAAACTTACCATTTACTATTTGCCAAATACTTAATGGCTTTGTTAATAAAAGTTCTAGAGTTCCTTGTTTTTTTTCATCCGAAAAACTACGCATCGTTACGGCAGGAATTAAGAATATTAATATCCAAGGCGCTAAAGTGAAAAACGGAGTGATATCAGCAAAACCCGTATTTAAAATGTTATAATCTCCTTCAAAAACCCAAAGGAATAAGCCATTAATAATTAGGAAAATCGCAATAACTAAATAGCCAATGGGCGAACCAAAAAAGGATTTTATTTCTCGTAATACTATTGATTTCATATTATTATTGCGAGGAACGATGCAATCTTATCCTCTTTTTGTTATTATTTTAACTTTAAACTAAAAAAAAACTTAAACTAAAGAAACTAATTTATCCACACTCCAAGCTTCTGGTTTGTCATTGAATAATTTTTTGGTAAATGTCCAAATTTCATTAAAAAGTTCCGAATTTCTATAATTTTCTAAATCAGCTTCGGTTTCCCAATAGCTATAGGTAAAGAAAATAGATTTGTTATTTTTATCCTGATACAATTCTAAGAAACGATTTCCTGAAGCATTTCGTATTTTATCTTTGTTTAACTTGAAGTTTTCTAAAAAAGCAGGAATATTTTCCTCATGAAAACTCAATTTTACAATTCGTACAAACATTTAATTTTTGAATTAGGATTAATGATTTTTGGTTTCAGATTTAAAATTAGGATCTTAAATTTATTACTATTTACTAAAAATTAAGTATTAATTCCTCCAAAAACTATATTTATAATTGCTCTATGGTTTAGTCCAAGTAAACTCTTTGCTGATCCTACTTTGGAAGGATTACTTCTAAATATGGCTATTTCTAAAAAACCAGCTTCATTAAAAATGGCTAATTTTTCTCCTTCATAAGACTTAATTGGATATTTTTCAGAACTAGCAATTGCCGAATAATTAGGCAAGATAGTTTTGATGTTTTTAGTTTTTAATTCAATTTCGTAAGGTCTTCCTCTAGCAATTTCTATGAAATATTTGTTCGTAATATTAGTGATTACATTACCAAAATGATCAATATAAATTACATGACCTTTCAGCGAATTGCCATCGGCGGCAACAACTGCTTGCAAATCGGTAACTTGTTTTATGGTGTTTATTTCTTTACCAATAATGTTCATTAAACCTCCTTTAGCTATATGACAGGCTACTTTTACAAATACATCAAGATCAGCAGCATCACTAGGCAAAAGATCGTGAATATTTATTGCCACTATTTTTTGTGGGACTATTTTTTGCGAAACCATGCTTAAAATTCCATTGTCGGCAGCAATAAAATAATGGTCGTTCCATTGCATTACAATATGTTTGTTCTCTTTATTGTGCTCCATATCCACTCCAATCAGGTGAACCGTTCCTTTAGGAAAGCTAGTATATGCTGCACTAATGATGTAACTTGCTTCTACAGTGTTGAATGGGTCTATTTCGTGTGATATATCAATAATTTTTGCCTCGGAGTACTCAGACAAAATTTTCCCTTTCAACGCACCGACAAAGTGGTCTTTCAAGCCGTAATCCGTAGTTAGGGTAATTATTGACATAAATTTGTTTATAACTATTAGTTTTTTTTTAAACCTAAATTTTATTAAATTTGAGAAGTGCAAAGCTAATAATAGTAAATTCAAAAATGCAAAAAACAAAAAACTAATTCAAATTAATATCATAATAAATAATTTTTTTTTAATTTAAAACAACTTCATTTGAACGAAAGGATAATTGAGCTCATAGACATCGCTCCAAAAGAATTTTGGGGTGCTCAAGACACTCATCTTGAAACGATAAAAAAATATTATCCAAAACTGAAAATTGTCGCTCGGGGATCAACGTTAAAAGCTTTTGGTGAAAAAGAAGTTTTAGACGAATTCGAAAAACGCTTTCAACGTTTGATGCTTCATTTTACCAGATACAATACTATTGACAATAATGTAATTGAGCGCGTCATTCTTGGCGATGTTCAGGAAGACAGAAAACTTCAGGGACAAGATAAAATTTTAGTTCATGGTGTGGGTGGTAAAATCATTAAAGCAATGACACCCAATCAGCAATTGCTTGTAGATACCATGGAAAAAAACGATATGGTTTTTGCTGTGGGACCAGCGGGAACTGGGAAAACCTATACCGGAGTTGCAATGGCAATTAAGGCTCTCAAAGAAAAGCAAGTAAAACGTATTATTCTAACACGTCCTGCGGTAGAAGCAGGGGAAAATCTCGGTTTTCTTCCCGGTGATATGAAGGAAAAACTAGATCCTTATATGCAACCTTTATATGATGCTTTACGGGACATGTTGCCTAATGAAAAGCTGGAGGATTATATCTTAAAAGGTGTTATACAAATTGCCCCTTTAGCATTTATGCGTGGTAGAACACTTGATAATGCTTTTGTAATTCTAGACGAAGCCCAGAACACAACACATTCTCAAATGAAAATGTTTTTGACACGTATGGGGAAAAGTGCGAAGTTTATGATTACTGGTGATCCTGGTCAAGTTGATTTGCCAAGACGAACTATTTCTGGACTGAAAGAAGCTTTATTAGTTTTAAAAGATGTCGATGGAATAGGAATAATCTATCTTGATGATAAAGATATTGTGCGTCATCGATTGGTCAAAAAAGTAATTGATGCTTATAAGCAAATTGAGAATAATGATTAATAAAGAGGCTTTGCAAAAAGCCTCTTTTGTTTTTTATAAAACGATGTCTCCTGCAAATATTGGGAGGAAAGCATGAGTTTAAAAAAAAATATAAATAATCAGAACTAGATCTTTAGCAGGTAGATGAAGTAATTACAATAAAAATATGAATTTAGATTATTTTAAATTAGAAGAATCTTCCAATTAAGGAAAATAAGGATTGAATTAATTTTTACATTCGCTGTTATCACTGATAATTCATCTATTTTGTGGCTAAAAAACTAGTTACTTTCCCTTATAAACTATTTGGTTTCTTTGTGATTCTCTTTAAAATTGAATAAATTTGGAATTATTAAAAATGACAGTACAAAATAAATGACAATAAAAGAAAAAATTAAAGTAGTTATTACTGATCTAGACGGAACATTACTCAATTCCCATCATGAAATTTCACCTTATACCAAAGCTATTTTTCAAGAATTATACCATCAAAATTATTTAATCATTGTTGCTACAGGTCGCCATCATCTTGATGCGCAAGCAATAGTTGCTGGATTAGATTTTCCTGTTTATCTAGTAACTTCAAATGGTGCACGCATTCATTCACCAGATAATGAACTTCTTTTTTCAATAGATATGGAAAGCGATATTGTAAAAGGAATATTTGAACTTGAAATTGATTCAGAGATTACTACTGTACTTTTCAAAGAGCATAATTGGCAAACCAATCGTAATAATGATGCTCTGAATAGCTTTTCCAAAGACTCTAAATACTTACCAGAAATAGTTGATTTTAATTCTTTGGAAGATTTCAAATCAATAAAGATGTTTTTTACCCACGACAATCATCAAAAACTAGTGGCGTTGAAAGATCAAATTTTAGCAAGTTATTCTGATACATTTAGTCATGCGTTTAGTCTTCCATTTTGTTTGGAGTTTATGGATAAATCTGTAGATAAAAGTGTTGCTATCGCTAAAATCTTAGAAATGGAGAATTTTATTTTTGAAGAATCTATTTCTTTTGGAGATGGTTTTAATGATGAAAAAATGCTAAAATCGACTGGAAAAGCTTTAATAATGGGAAATGCACCCCAAAGTTTGATGGATACGCTGCCACATTTAGAAACGATTTTATCAAATGATCAAGATGGAGTTGCTACCTATTTATCGGAACAATTTTTAAAATAGGCTATAATTTAACCAAAAAACCACTATAAATAACCTAGTATGAGTAATAAAATAATCCTATCCCTTTTCGTTTTGTTCTCCGTTTTTGCACAAAGTCAAGCACTAAAAATGGAGGAAATCATGAAAGGAAACACTTTTATTGGTGCACAGCCAGAAAATGAAAGATGGTCTTTAGAGGGGCAAAAAGTATATTTTGATTGGAATCCAACTAATGATTTGGGTACCAGTACTTATTTTTGGAAAAATGGAATGGCAAAGCCAGAATTAGCAACTGTAAGTGATGCGGCTTTTTCGAAAATTGATTTTAAAAAGTCATCCATTCCCGATTTGTATTATTATATTGATAAAGGACGTTTATTTTCCTATTCTATAAAAACGAAGACTAGTAAAAAGCTATACCAACAAAACAGTCCTATTTCTGGTTTGCAAATGGGTTCCGAAGCGGGAGTTTTATACTTCAAACAAAACGAAAATTTATTTCAGTTTAATACGAATCAAGGTTCAATTATTCAGATTACCAATTTTAAACGTGGAAAAGGAGAAGATAAAGCAACCGAAAAAAATTCTTTTTTAAAAAGCCAGCAACAAGAATTGTTTCAGTTTGTGAGAGATCAAGAGGCCTTAAAAAATTGGAATTTGGCGAAATCGAAATTGACTAAGTCTGATTTTCCTAAACCGTATTATTATGGAAAATATAATTTTGGAAGTTTAAAGGCGGCTCCAAAAGGAAATTTTGCTACTTTCAGACTTATAGAAGAGGTAGAGCGTAAGAACGAAAAAATGGAACTTTTTATTACTGCAGATGGTTACAACCAAACTGAAGAGACTAAAGAAAAAGTTTCAGTAGATAACTTACTCACAACGAAATTTGGAATTTATAGTGTTGCTAAAGATTCCGTTTATTTTGTTAATTTTTCCTCTTTGAGCCATATTCAGGATGTTCCTAAATATTTAGAATCCTATGAAAAATCAAAAACTACTGAGAAAAAAGATAAATTAATAGTAGTTCAAGAACCCATTTATAATCAAGACGGCTCTTATGCAATTTCTGAAATTAGAAGTCAGGATAACAAAGACCGTTGGATTGTAAGTTTAAATTTAGAGACTGGCACTTTTCAGGAATTAGAGCACCAACATGATGAAGCCTGGATTGGTGGACCTGGAATTCCATCTTATTCTTATTCTGGCGGAACGCTTGGATTTCTGGGAGATAATGAAACGATTTATTTTCAATCAGAAGCAACCGGTTTTTCTCATTTATACACTTATAATTTAAAGTCAAAAAAGAAAGTTCAATTGACAAAAGGAAATTGGGAAGTTCGCGATGTCACTTTGGCAAAGGATAAAAAATCTTTTTATTTAACGACTAATACTACACATCCTGGAAATAGAAATTTCTACAAATTAGAAGTTTCTAATGCTGTTTTGCAACCTATTTTAACCAAAGACGGAGCACATGAAGTGAGTTTGTCTCCAGATGAAAATACACTATTAGTGCGCTATTCGTATAAAAATAAACCTTGGGAATTGTATGTGGCAGCCAACAAAAAAAATACTACCCTTAGCCAAATAACGAATTCTACCACTGAAGCTTTTAAGTCCTATAAATGGCGTGAACCAGAAGTGATTACTTTTAAAGCGCAAGATGGAACTGATGTTTACGCCCGTTTGTACAAACCAGAAACAAGCAATGCGAATAAAGCAGCTATTCTTTTTGTACATGGCGCAGGATATTTGCAAAATGCACATAATTATTGGAGTAGTTACCATAGAGAATACATGTTTCATAATTTATTGACTGATTTAGGTTATACCGTTTTGGATATTGATTACAGAGCAAGTGATGGCTACGGACGTGATTTTAGAACTGGAATCTACCGTTTTATGGGTGGAAAAGATTTAACAGATCAAATTGATGGTAAAAATTATTTAGTTAAAAATTTAGGAATTGATGCGAGTAGAGTAGGGATTTATGGAGGTTCTTACGGCGGTTTTATTACGTTGATGGGAATGTTGACTACTCCAAACGAATTCGCTTCCGGTGCTGCATTGCGATCTGTAACAGATTGGGCACATTACAATCATGGGTATACTGGAAACATTCTGAATTTTCCAGAAACGGATCCAGAGGCTTACAAAAAAAGTTCTCCTATTTATTTTGCCAATAATCTGCAAGGAAAATTATTGATGCTTCACGGAATGGTTGATGATAATGTGGAATACAAAGATATTGTTCGTTTATCGCAACGTTTTATAGAACTAGGCAAGAAAAATTGGAGCCTTTCTTCTTACCCTGTAGAAGCGCATGGTTTTAAGGAAACTTATTCTTGGGTAGATGAATACAGTCGAATTTTAGATTTATTTAATAGTACGTTGCTAAAAAAGTAGATTTTTTAATAGTCTAAAGTTGAAGTCTAAAAGCTGGAATAATTATAGTAGTGCTTCCTTCTTTTTATTAACCAAACTATCCCTGACTTTCAACTTTATAACTTTATGACTTTTGACTCTATTTTTGAATTAGAATAATGTTTCAACAATTTTGTGTATCTCTTTTAAACAACCTATTTTTGCAAAAACAACAACACAACACTTAACAAAGATGAGTAATACAATTACGACAACCGACTTTAATTTTCCCAATCAAAAATCGGTTTACCGAGGTAAAGTAAGAGAAGTTTATAATATAAATGATGACCTTTTAGTAATGGTGGCTACAGACAGGCTTTCGGCTTTTGATGTTGTTTTGCCAAAAGGAATTCCGTACAAAGGTCAAATTCTGAATCAAATTGCTACAAAATTTATGGAGTTGACTCAGGATATTGTACCAAACTGGTTGATTGCTACTCCAGATCCTAGTGTTGCTGTAGGTCATTTATGCACGCCTTTTAAGGTAGAAATGGTAATTCGTGGTTATTTGTCAGGTCATGCTTCACGTGAATATGCTCTTGGAAAAAGAGAAATTTGTGGCGTAAAAATGGTAGAAGGGTTGAAAGAAAATGATAAATTTCCTGAACCAATCATCACGCCAACTACAAAAGCAGATAATGGCGAGCACGATGCTGACATTTCTAGAGAAGCTATTTTATCAAAAGGAATTGTTACCGAAGAAGATTATGTAGTTTTAGAAAAATATACTAGAGCCTTGTTTCAAAGAGGAACTGAGATTGCTGCAAGTCGCGGTTTGATTTTGGTAGATACCAAATATGAATTTGGAAAAACTAAAGACGGAGTTATTGTTTTGATTGATGAAATTCATACACCAGATTCTTCACGTTATTTCTATGCTGAAGGATATCAAGAAAGACAAGATAAAGGCGAAGAACAAAAACAATTATCAAAAGAGTTTGTACGTCGCTGGTTAATTGAAAATGGTTTTCAAGGTTTAGAAGGACAACAAATTCCTAATATGACGGATCAATACATAGAAACCGTTTCAGAAAGATACATCGAATTATACGAGAATATCCTTGGAGAGAAATTTGTAAAAGCAGATATTTCAAATATCAATGAAAGAATTGAAAAGAACGTTGTAGCGTATTTAGCTAATCGATAAGAAATAATATAGAATATCATATACATAAAACCACAATTCAAATTTTTGAATTGTGGTTTTTTCGTTTTAATTGTAAAAAAAAAGAATTTATATTTTATTCAGTTATATCAATTTTTTAAATCAAAAAGGCATCATTAAACAAATAATGACACCTTTTATCAACCTACAATTAATTTTTTTTATTGAAATTCACCCGACTTTCCCCATTATTACCATTAATT
>CBDUEE010000046.1:0-14650 GCA_965366105.1 uncultured Flavobacterium sp.
GTATTAAAAAGATCAAATCGTGCCGTATGATTTATTTTTGGAGTCCAATTATAAGAAAGTCCACCCGTAAAATTTTCTTTGTCTAATCCTATGTTTTTCTGTTTTGCAAAACCAACGGTTATTAAAGTAGATGGAATCATGCTTTTTGGAATAATTCTGTCCGTATTAAAAGGCATAAGAATCCTTGGAATATTTAGTTTTAAATCTAAACCATATTCCGAAACATTAAAGAAGTTGTCTTTTGGATTTGCTAAATCTTTTGACGAACCAATGTTTCCACGTGCCGCAATTTCTAGAGTTTCCGCTCCATTGAATACATTTCTTATCGTTTCAGAAATACTTAAACCAATACCAAAATCCTGAATATTCGAATGTGTGACATCTGATGTGATACCAAAACTATATTTTTTTCTTGGAGTCAAATATATTTTGGCAATTAGGGATTGTGCAGTCGTATCTCTTTTGTCCACTTCATATTGTATAGAAGGATAATTAAAAATTTTAAGGTTATTCAAGTAACGAGTTGTCAAAACCGTTTTATAGTCGGCATATAAGCTTCCTTTTGAAACAAAAATAGCATTAGTAATTGCCTTTGGTTTGTATTTTAATTTTTTTTGACTGTAAAAATTAAAATTTTTATATGTGGTACTATGCTTAATATTTAGTGAATTAGAACTTGGAGAGTAATCCGTATAAATATTTACATCACTAATTTTATATAATTTGAAAGGTTCGGTTCTAGTTGAATCACGATCTTGATAGGAATAATTATTAATCACCAAGTTTATATTTGCTTGGTTCACTTTTTTTATAGTATCAATATTAAAACTCACATAGTTGGGTTGAAAATAATACGCTCCATTATTTCTAAAGTTATTAGTTATACGATTTCTCTCATTCTCAAAATCATCCGTTTTATATTGAATTCCTGATTTTATGAAAGAGTTAAATTTGTTTATTTGATATAATGAATCTAGCGCTGGTGTTGCGATAGATGATTTTATAGTGTCTAAAAAGAAGGGGTTGCCAGATTTTATAGTATATTTAATTTTTGCTTTTTTTATACTTAAAGTATCTATTTTGTAAGCGGCATTTACATTAAAATAACCATTATTAAAATAATAGTATTTCAGTCGCAATAATGATTTATTGGCTTTTTCTTTATCTATAATTATGGGTGGTTCGCCAGTTTTTTTTAGAAAATCATGTATTCCGTGGTACCAGAACGATTTGCCAAGACGATCGACTTGTTTTGCAGACAACCATTTTGACTTTCGTTTATATTTTCCTGGATTATTTGTAAATTTGGCTTGATAAGTCGAATCTGGATTTAAATTAGCTAAATTGTAAAGATTTAATCGTAAACGATACCCCAATAAGGTGCTGTTTGGTTTTTGATACAATTGATTAAAAACAGTTTCCTCTTTAATTGGTTTGTCATTAACTGAAATTTCGTTTTTTGTAAGCAGTAGTTTTCCTTCTGGAACTCTTTTTACAGCGTCACATGCGCAAATTAGTATTGCAATTACAATAAATGCAGTTATTTTTGTGGAAATTTTTTTCAAGTGTTCTAAAATATTTAATTCAAAAGTACATTATTTTATGGTTAGTAAAAACCAAATAAAACTTATAACGAGTTTGCAGCAGAAAAAATATAGAAATACCAATAAATTATTTTTTGCCGAAGGTGTAAAAGGAATTCAAGAGTTACTGGAGTCTAATTTTGAATTAGAACATTTGTACACCACTCAAAATGATTTTGACGCAGTCTTAAGAGATCGAAAAACAATTATTTCAGAAAATGATTTAAAAAAAATTAGTGCATTGGCAACTCCTAATTCTTGTTTAGCTATTTTTAAAATGCCTGAAGAAAGACCCGTAGTGCAATCGGGTCTGATTCTAATGTTAGATTCTATTAGAGATCCGGGTAATCTAGGAACGATATTGCGTTTATGCGACTGGTTTGGGATTCAACAAGTACTATGTTCCAAGGAAACTGTTGATTTGTTTAATCCAAAAGTAGTTCAGGCAACTATGGGTTCTATTGCTAGAGTGAACGTAAATTATATTGATTTGAATGCTTTTCTATTTCAGACTAAATTACCTGTTTTTGGAACATTTATGGATGGTACAAATATCTATAAATCTGTATTGCCAAAGCATGGAGTCATAATTATGGGTAACGAAGCTAATGGGATCTCAGTAGAACTCGAAAGTTTAGTTCAAAACCGACTTACAATTCCTCGTTTTGGAAATCTTCAAAAAACAGAAAGTTTAAATGTTGCTGCGGCAACAGCCATTGTTTTAAGTGAATTTAATAGAGGATAATTGAGTTTAAAGCATCAATAAATAAAGGAATAAAATAAATGTTCTAGTGGAAAGTGAAATTGATGAAAATTGCTCTCGTTTTCAGCGATTCTATATTTCCCGTCCAAGGGCTATTTGGATCTTTATCTCGAATGAGCTCATCATTTATACCAAAAACGCCTCTTATTGATGGTGAAAATATAAAATATTCTGAAAAAAGATCAATACCAAAACCTAATTCATAATTAGGTGTCCATGATTTTACTCGAAAACGTTGTTGAGAATTATCATCTAATACTTTGGCATTACTGGATAAGTTCAAAGTAGCAGATATGCCTCCCAATGCGTATGGACGAATATTTCCAGTTCTAAGTGAAGAGAATTTTAATAATAAGGGAAAGTGAATATAAGTGCTGTTTACTTCTCTAAGGGCGTCTCCACTATTTGTAAAATTAGGATTATTTGGATAATTCAAATCTCTTTTCGTATAATATAATCCGGGTTCAAATCGTAAGTTAATGTATTCTTGTAACTTTAAATCAGCAATAATTCCGACATTGAAACCGGTGGTTTTTTTAACCAGAATATCAGGGGTTTGTGTTTTATAATCAATCTTAAAATCATAAGAATTAAAGCCTAAATAGAAACCATAATAGACTCTTTTTTTTTGAAAATTCTCCAAATTAATAATTGGATCTTTACTAAAGATGTTTTTAGAACCTTGAGCATATCCGCCTAAGATGATGCCAAAAAAAAGTAAGACAACTGTTTTTCTCATGTTATTTTTTAGATGCTGAATAAATAGTAGCTACTCCAAAAGTTTGGGGTAAGGCTACAACATCTATAAACCCAATTTTTCGCAAAATATTGTTTAAAGCTTCGCCGTAAGGAAAAGCTGCAGCTGATTCAGATAAATAACCATACGCCACATCATCTTTAGAAAATAATTTTCCTATTATAGGTAGAATATTTTTGCTGTAAAAATTATAGCCTTGCTTAAAAGGAGTTTTTTCTGGTACTGATGTTTCTAAAATTACAAAAACTCCATTTGGTTTTAAAACTCTTAAAATTTCATGTAGCCCTTTTTCTAAAGTTTCAAAATTACGAACGCCAAAAGCAACAGTTATGGCATGAAAATAGTTGTCTTCAAAAGGCATGTTTTCTGAGTCAGCTAGAATCATTTCAATTGTATTGGAAAGATTTTTGGCATCAATTTTTTTCTTGCCTACCTCTAACATTCCTGCAGAAATATCTAAGCCAATTATTTTTTCAGCCTTAGTTTGGGCCATTAAAATCGCCAAATCTCCAGTTCCTGTGGCAATGTCTAATATTATTTTTGGATTAGATTTGGCAACTATTTGCAGCACTTTTTTACGCCATTTAAGGTCGATACCAAAAGAAATGACACGATTTAAATTGTCATAATTTCCAGAAATGGTATCAAACATTTGTGCAACTTGTTCTTTCTTGCCTAGGGCTGAATCTTTATACGGAGTTATTTTTTCTGACATTTTTTTAATTTGTACAAATATAGGACAAACTTGATAAACTTAAAATGGGTTTCAAAAAATAGAATAAAGTTTTTATTTCACTTTAATTCAGTTGTGTTTATAGTGTTTTAAATAATAAAAAAGATATTTTTTTTTTGAAATATCACTAAAAGTGGGTATTGTGACTTCACTTTTTATTATCCAAATTTGTTATTCAGTTAAGCAACCATTTTAAATGATTAAAAGAGAGTCAATGAGCCAAATCAAATGGATATTTTTAGCGCTAATTATCTCATTTGTTCTTGTAGGGTTTTTTGAAAATACTGTTTTACAACCCAGTATTAAATTAAATGCGCAACATACGTTCTTAGGATTAAATTTGTTTTTGGAAATTTTAATTTTTTTCGTCTTTAGTACCTTCGTGGTATTTGGTATTAAAGGCTTTTTTGAGATGTATTCTCAAAAAACAGCAAATAGTATAACCTTCATATCTGGAGTGTTATTATTATTTGTAATTTTTATTTTATTTTATCAAATACTCTTTCAAGACTAGGTCATTTCTCAAAATCATTGGTTAAAAAAAAACATCCTGTAAAAAGGATGTTTTTTGTTTTTATTTTCTAATGAAAGTTTGATAGGTATATTCGTAATTGTGAGAATCATCTTTTTCGTTGAACTCAGAATTTTCTAATTTCCATTGCTCTTCTTTGATTTCAGGAAAAAATGCATCCGCTTCAAAGGTTCCGTGAACTCTTGTAAGTTCGATTTTATCAGCGAAAGAAATACCAATTGTATAAATTTCTCCTCCGCCTATTATAAATGAATCTTCGTCTTTTGGACAAGCATCTAAAGCTTTTTGCATGGTGTCAACCACAATACAGTCTTCAGCTCTATAGTCTTTTTGTCTTGTAATTATGACATGCTTTCTATTAGGCAATGGTTTTTGAAGACTTTCATACGTTTTACGACCCATTATAATATGATGTCCAGTTGTTAGTCTTCTAAATCTTTTATAATCGTTTGGCAAGTGCCACACTATTTTGCCATCTTTTCCTAACGCATTGTTTTCGGCCGCCGCCGCAATCATTATAATCATAGTTATATACTATTATTAGGTTCTTCGCTTTCTATTTGTAACTGTAGTTGCTCGATTTTCTTTTTCTGTAAAGCTACTAAACGGTCAATTTGATCTCTTTCCCAATCTTTATTCATGAATCGATCGGTAATAAAGATTTTTATAAAATGCAGAATAAATAAAAACAACCATATTGTAATTATCCAAAGATACCACTCTGATACTAACGCACTGTTTAAGAAGTTATGTCCTAGAAATAACACTAAACTTCCTAAAACGAAAAGAACAAAATGAAAGTATAATCTCTTTTTTTGCTTTATTCTTCGTCGCGCATATTCATATTGTTCGTGTAATTCTTTTTCCATCGGTCTGATTTTAGTTTATAAAGATAAAATTTATTTTGTCAAGTTACTGTTTTGCCTATAGATTATTTACTGTTGTGAATTTCCCTTTTTTGAAGAATAAATAATTGTGTTTTTTTTTAAATTTAGCGTGGACTTACATAAGCTGATAAAAGCTTTATTTGTTTTATTTCGTAATGCTCTTATTTGTAAATAAGTTAAAAAAGGATACTATCTAACTCTTGTTTTGGTAATAGTTGAGACGAGATTTGATTGAAGTGAAATTTCGGAAATAACTATAATTGTATAGTTATATTAAGAAGGAATGTGCCTTTAGTCGTGTGGTTAAATTAAAAAACAGGAACTTAAGAATAAGGAAAGGTAAGTAAAATTTTCATTTTTCTACAAAGACTTTTGTAAATGGTTTACGAAAGAGTAGAATAGTTTTTCATTTTTTTTGAAAATAAATTATAGTCATGAATTATACTGCAACACTACCTTTTATCAACGCGTGTGGTTCATAACCTTCAAGAGTAAAGTCTTCGAAATCAAAATCAAAGATGTTTTTTATGTTTGCATTCAAAATCATTTTTGGTAATGGTTTTGGTTCGCGTGATAGTTGTAACTCCAATTGTTCAAAATGATTGTTGTAGATGTGTGCATCGCCAAAAGTATGAATAAATTCTCCTGGTTTCAAGTCGCAGACTTGAGCTATCATCATGGTTAGCAATGCATAAGAAGCGATGTTGAAAGGAACACCCAGAAAAATGTCTGCACTTCGTTGGTATAATTGACATGATAATTTGCCGTCAGAAACATAAAATTGAAAAAATGCATGACAAGGAGGTAAAGCCGCTTTGTTATTAGCTACATTTTCTTCAAAAGACTTAGTGGTATCTGGAAGTACAGAAGGGTTCCATGCCGAAACCAGCATTCTGCGACTATTCGGATTAGTTTTCAACTCTGTAATTAAGTCGGAGATTTGATCAATCTCTTCACTATTCCAGTTGCGCCATTGATGACCATAAACAGGTCCTAAATCTCCATTATCATCTGCCCAAGCGTCCCAGATTTTGACTCCATTTTCTTGAAGGTATTTTATATTGGTATCACCTTTTAAAAACCAAAGTAATTCGTAGATTATGGATTTAAGATGTAGCTTTTTAGTAGTAACCATGGGAAAACCTTCGTTCAGGTCAAAACGCATTTGATAACCAAAAACACTTTTTGTTCCTGTTCCTGTTCGATCTCCTTTTTGACAACCGTTATGCATTACATGTTGTACTAAGTCTAAATATTGCTTCATTTTATTCTATAATATGACGTGGCAGCTATAATGCTATTTGGTTTTCAGTTATTCTTTAAAGGGAATATTTTAGATTTTTTTCTCAATTTGATGAAAAATAGGCCTTTTAAATTAGAGTTCTCTTTTAGAAATTTCATCTCTTATTTTTGCTGCTTTCTCATAATCTTCATGAGAAACCGCTTGATCAAGTAATTCATTGAGTTCCTGAAGCGTATGTTTAGAATAGGTTTCTCCGGATTTATTACTTTCTTCCTCACGACCAAAAGTGTCTGGATTAGAAAGTACGTCATCTATTTCCTGAGAGTCTTTATTAGGATCCAAAGGATTTGTTTTTAAGTAAATCCCAGCTTTGTCTAATATATTTTTGTAAGTGAAAATTGGTGCGTTAAAGCGCAGTGCCAAAGCAATAGCATCTGAAGTTCTTGCATCAATGATTTCTTCTATTTTGTCTCTTTCGCAAATGATACTTGAGTAAAAAACTCCGTCGACAAGTTTATGAATAATAACTTGTTTTACAACTATGTCGAAACGTTCAGCGAAATTTTTGAATAAATCATGTGTTAGCGGACGTGGTGGTTTGATTTCTTTTTCCAATGCAATTGCAATGGATTGGGCTTCAAATGCACCAATGACTATAGGTAACTTGCGTTCGCCATCAACCTCGTTCAATATTAAAGCATAAGCTCCGTTTTGAGTTTGACTGTATGATATTCCTTTTATAGATAATTTAACTAAGCTCATAATTATTGTAGTGGTAATTACCGAATACTTTTTAGTAAATAGATGTCATAAAAAAATGCTATCTAAAGGCAAAGATACAAATATCTTATTTTTAGATAGCATTTTAAATTTATTTATTAAAACGACTAGTTATGTGCTTTAAAAGCTTTTAATTTTTCAATTAATTTTGGAACAATTTCAAAAGCATCTCCAACAATACCGTAATCCGCAACCTTAAAGAAAGGTGCTTCTGGATCGCTATTGATAACTACTTTTACTTTAGAAGAGTTGATTCCTGCAATATGTTGTATTGCCCCAGAAATTCCGATTGCAATATACAAGTTCGCAGCTACAGGTTTCCCTGTTTGTCCTACGTGTTCTCCGTGAGGTCTCCAGCCTAAGTCGGAAACAGGTTTAGAACAAGCTGTTGCGGCTCCAAGAACCGAAGCTAATTCTTCAATCATTCCCCAGTTTTCGGGACCTTTTAAACCACGTCCAGCTGAAACTACGATGTCAGCATCAGCAATAGATACTTTTCCAGTTACTTTTTCTACTGATTCTACTTTTACGCCAAAATCATTTTCTCCAATAGTTGGGTTAAAATCTTCTTGTGTTAATGTAGCGGCATTTTCGAAAATCCCATAAGAGTTTTTGGCAAGTCCAAGAACTTTTACATCAGTATCAATTTCAGTAATCATGAATGCTTTGTTTGAGAAAGCATTTCTTTTTACTTGAAAAGGCGAAGTTGTAACAGGTAAACCAACAACATTTGAAGCAAATCCCGCATCAAGAGCTAGGGCAACAAGGGGCGAAAGGTAAGCGCTATCTGTTGTTGATGATAATAAAATTAATTTTATGTTTTCTTTTTGAGCAGCTTGTTTAATAACATCAGCATACGCTTTTGCAGTAAAGCCAGATAATTTATCGTTGTTTACTTTTAATACTTTATCTACTCCGTATTTTGATAGTTCTGAAACATCTCCAGCATTTACAGTCACTGCTGTAACAGTTGTTCCTAATGATTCCGCTACTTTTTTTGCATAAGAGGCTAATTCGAAAGCTACTTTCTTGAATTTTCCTTCTGCATATTCTGCGTATATTAATATTGACATAATAATTTGTGATTTTAGATTAACGATTTTAGATTTCAGATTTTGATCCGAAGACTAAAAAGTAAATTAAGATTTTTAATTTTTAGAAAAACGATTTTAGACACGAGCAATAGCGAACTGGCGAAGCATTTCAGATTTTGATTTTTGTGCCATCTGCAATCAAAAATCGGTAATCCTCAATCTGCAATCAATTCTTTAAATCACTTTCGCTTCGTTGTGTAATAAATTAATTAATTCATCTATATTGTCAGGAGAAATTAATTTCACTGCAGATCTTGGAGCAGGTTTTTCAAATTTTACCGCTTTAGTGTTTACTGCCGCATCCACAGGCTCTAGAATTGTTAAAGCTTTAGTTCTTGCTGTCATAATTCCTCTCATGTTCGGAATGCGTAAATCTTTTTCTTCAACTAAACCTTTTTGTCCACCAATAATTAATGGCAAAGTGGTATTTACAGTTTCTTTTCCACCATCGATTTCACGTACTGCTTTCACATTTGTGCCATCAACAGTTAATTCAGTACAAGAGTTTAGGAAATTATAGCCTAAAATTCCAGCAATCATTCCAGGAACCATTCCACCATTGTAATCCAATGATTCTTTACCTGCAATGACAATATCATAACCGCCATTTTTTATGACCTCTGCTAATTGTTTAGCAACAAAAAAACCATCAGTAGGATTTGCGTTTACACGAATTGCTTCGTTTGCGCCAATGGCTAATGCTTTTCTCAAAGTTGGTTCTGTTTCTGGTCCACCAACATTCACAACAGTAACTGTTGCGCCTTGTTTTTCTTGAAACCAAATGGCTCTAGTTAAACCATATTCATCATTAGGATTGATTACGTATTGTACACCATTAGTGTCAAATTCTGAATCACCATTGATAAAGTTAATTTTTGAAGTCGTGTCAGGAACGTGACTGATGCAAACTAATATTTTCATAAGTATATATTTAGTTATTCTTTAATTTCTTTTACAAATTTAAAATATTAATTTGAATAATATACTATGCGTGCATAATATTTTTTATTTAAACTATTACGTTTTCGTAGCCCGGATCGTAGCGACATCCTTCTTGTGGCTATTATCGTAAGTACCTATATTTATTGGAAAAAAGTAATTAGCCACAAGAAGATACAGCGTAGAGCCGGAAATAGCTTCTAAAAAAGACAACTTAAAGTCTAAAATTAATTTAGGTTGATTTATGCATTTAAGTGATATAAAATATTTATTTTTGCTTTTCGAAAATTAGACACATACAACATATAATATGAGAACGATACAATTTAGAGAGGCTATTTGCGAAGCGATGAGTGAGGAAATGCGTCACGATGAGTCCATATACTTAATGGGTGAAGAAGTTGCAGAATATAATGGTGCTTATAAAGCATCTAAAGGAATGCTAGCTGAATTTGGTGCTAAAAGAGTAATTGATACTCCTATTGCTGAACTTGGTTTTACAGGAATTGCAGTAGGATCAGCAATGAATGGATGTCGTCCTATTGTAGAATACATGACTTTTAATTTTTGTTTGGTTGGGATTGATCAAATTATAAATAATGCTGCCAAAATGCGTCAAATGACCGGTGGACAGTTTAATGTGCCTATCGTTTTTCGTGGCCCAACAGCTTCTGCAGGACAATTGGGTGCTACACACTCACAAGCTTTAGAAAACTGGTTTGCCAATACTCCAGGTCTAAAAGTAGTTGTTCCCTCTACGGTTTATGACGCTAAAGGATTATTGAAAGCTGCAATTCGTGATAATGATCCTGTTATTTTCATGGAATCGGAACAAATGTATGGTGACAAAGGTGAAGTTCCTGATGGTGAATATGTAATTCCGATAGGAGTTGCTGATATTAAACGTGAAGGTACCGATGTAACTATCGTTTCTTTTGGAAAAATTATCAAAGAAGCACATATCGCTGCTGACGAATTAGCTAAAGAAGGGATTTCTTGCGAAATTGTCGATTTAAGAACCGTGCGTCCTATGGATTACGAAACTATTTTGACCTCAGTTAGAAAAACAAATAGACTAGTAGTTCTTGAAGAAGCATGGCCTTTTGCAAGTGTAGCTTCAGAAATTACTTACATCGTTCAAGAACGTGCTTTTGATTTCTTAGATGCACCAATTCAACGTATTACAACAGCTGATACACCGGCGCCATATTCTCCAGTACTGCTTAAAGAATGGTTGCCTAATGCATCTGATGTGGTAAAAGCAGTTAAAAAAGTAATGTATAAAAAATAATAGTTTTTGAAATATTTAGGCTTAGATAAAATTTAACAATTTGAATGCTAGTCATTGAATAATTCAGTACTGTAATTACCTATATTTGAACTTCATCAATTATTTATTTGATGAAGTTTTTTTTTGAATGAATATGAAAAATAATTTTTTGTTTCTGTTGGTTTTTTTGTTTGTTTCGATAAGTAATATTTTTGCCCAAACAAAAGTAAGTGGTGCTGTGTTAGATAAATCGAACCAGCCAATTCCCTTTGCTAATGTAGTTTTCAAGAATTCCAGCGAAGGAATCGTTACTAATGAAGATGGCCTTTTTTATCTTGAATCCTCAAAAACATATACCGTATTACTGGTTTCTTCTGTAGGGTTTTCTGAAAAAGAAATTACCTTACAGAAATCGATCAATTATAATATGAAAATTCATTTAAGCGAAGCACAGAGTTTAAATGAAGTCGTAATTTTTACTGGTAAAACATCCAAGAAAAACAATCCTGCTCTTGATATTCTTCGTAAAATTTGGGAGAAAAAACGTCAAAATGGTTTGTATCTGTTTAATCAGTACCAAATGGAGAAGTACGAAAAAGTAGAATTTGATATGAATTCTATAGATAGTGCTTTCATGAAAAATAAGATTTTTAAAGGGATGGAATTTATTTTCAACCAAATGGATACTTCAAAAGTAACGGGGAAAACCTACTTGCCTATTTTTATAAATGAATCATTATCTGATGTTTATGGGGATATTAAACTTAATAAAGTAAAAGAAAAATTAAAAGCTAATAAAACATCTGGTTTTAATGGAAACCAACAAATTTTAAATTTTGTAAAAGATTTATATTCAGATTACGATATTTATAATAATTATTTGACTTTTTTTGACAAAAGCTTTACTAGTCCACTTTCTAAGACCGGTATTGATGTTTACAATTATGTGTTGAGAGACAGTGCATATATTGATAAAAAGTGGTGTTATAATATTGTTTTTTATCCAAGACGTAAAAATGAACTTACTTTTAAAGGAGATTTTTGGGTAAATGATTCCACATTTGCTATCAAGAAAATTAATATGGCCGTAACTAAAAGTGCCAATATCAACTGGGTAAAAGATATTTACTTAGAACAGGAGTTTGAAGTAGTCAGCGATTCGGTATTTTTATTAACAAAGGATTATTTAATGTCCGATTTTGCTTTAAAGAAAAGTGAAAAATCAAAAGGAATTTACGGAAAACGAACTACTTATTTTAGAGACCATACCTTTAATAAGGAAAAACCAGTAGCATTTTATAAAGATGAGGTTAATTATATGGATGGGGATCTGTATAACAAATCAGATAAGTATTGGGATGAAAACCGCTTTGAGAATTTATCTAAGGACGAATTAGGTGTTTACAAAATGCTAGATACATTGCAAACGGTCAAAAAATTCAAGCAAATATACGGTACCGTTCAAGTATTAGCGAGTGGATATATGCCTATTGGAAATTTTGATTATGGTCCTGTTTTTTCAACATTTAGTTATAATGAAGTTGAAGGTGCTCGATTGCGAGCAGGCGGAAGAACGTATTTTGGAACCAACGATTCTTGGCGTTTGCAGGGTTATACTGCCTATGGTTTTAAAGATGACAAATTCAAATATGGGTTTACCGGGAAATGGATGGTCGATAAGAAAAATAGAATCATTTTGTCTGCTGGTAATAAACGTGATGTAGAACAAATTGGTGCAAGTCTAACAACTACCTATGATGTTTTAGGAAGAAGTTTTGCATCATCTTCTATATTTTCATCTGGAAACAATGGAAAATTGACTAATATAAATCTAACCAATGTGGCGGTAGAAATGGAGCCATTTAAAAACTTGACTTTTGAAGTTGGATTCTCATATCGTACCCTCGAATCTGCTTCTCCAACATTTAGTCTGGATTATTTTACTGATATTCCGAATGCAATTACCAAAAGTGACGTAAAACAATCAGAAATGAATTTTCAGGTGGAGTATACTCCTAAAAGAAAAACTATTGGATTTGCAGTCGAGCGACAAAATGTGAGTAGCCCTTATAGTCGTTTTTTCATTAATTTTAGTCATGGATTCAAGGGATTGCTAAATAGTGATTTCAAATATGATAAAATTCAACTGTATTACAAACAACCCATTATTATAGGAGCATTGGGTCGTTCTAATGTTATTATGGAAGTGGGGAAAACCTTTGGCACGGTTCCTCTAGGGTTGATGAGTATTATACCAGGGAATCAAACTTTTTTCACCATCGAAAATACCTTTAGCAATCTTAATTTTTATGAGTTCTTATCAGATGAATATGTTACTCTGCAATGGAATCATAATTTTGGAGGTCGCCTTTTTTCTAGAATTCCACTTATGCGTAAACTGAATTGGAGGGAATATGTATCTGTAAAAGGAGTTTATGGGAGTATTTCTGATCAAAATAGAGCCATTAATGCCTCTGGTTTGCCTTACAATGCACCCGAAAATGGCTATTGGGAATACAGTGCTGGTGTGGGAAATATTTTTAAGTTATTTCGAATCGATTTTGCATGGCGAGGTACTTATCTCAACACTCCGGATACGAATAGGTTTAGTGTAAAAGGATCATTTGGTTTTAATTTTTAGGAGTGTAATAAACAAGCTTTTTGTTTGAAGGAAGTATTTGAATAATAAGATTTCTTTATTTATTCTAATGACATGATTTTGTTTCTCTTGAAGTTTTGTTAAAGGATAAAAAAACAAGATTATGCAGGAAGCATTTGACTTTCTTTTAGAAAAAGATATTATTTTCAAAACAATTATTGAGCAATATGGAATGCCAGTTATTCCTCAAAGACCACAAGGATTTGAAACATTAGTATTGTTGATTTTAGAACAACAAGTATCTATTGACTCGGCAAAAGCGACTTTTTTTAAAATAAAAGCCAACGTAAAAATAATAAATCCTAAAGTTTTACTTGCTGTTTCGGATGAGGATTATAGAAGTTTTGGCGTAAGCCGTCAAAAAACAACCTATATAAAAGCTTTGGCTACAGCTATTTTAAATAAACAACTTGATTTAGAAAGTTTGCCAAGCAAAACCGCGCATGAAGTTCGACAGGAGCTTATCAAGATCAAAGGGATAGGGAATTGGACTATTGATATTTATTTGATGTTTTGTTTACAAGTCCCGGATTTACTTCCATTGGGTGATGTTGCAGTGGTAAACACACTAAAGGAATTACTGGATATTCATGATAAAGATGCTATGGAGAATTACACTATAAAATGGAGTCCTTATCGTTCCTTTGCAACCTATCTTTTATGGCATCATTATTTAAAAAAACGCAATAGGAAGGTTGTTTATTAAATATTTCAGTGTGAAAATTCAAGTTTAAATTTTTATTGTAAAAAAGGTATAGTTTCCTTACTTTTGTACCATAATTATAGATAAGAAAAACTAAAATGACTGCAGACAAGTTAACAACTTTCGATGTTTTAATCGAAATACCAAGAGGAAGTAGAAATAAATACGAATATGATTTCGAAATAAAAAGAATGCGTTTTGATAGAATGTTATTCTCTTCAATGATGTATCCAGCTGATTATGGATTTATTCCTGAAACATTAGCTTTAGACGGAGATCCGTTAGATGTTTTAGTTTTAGTAAATGAGCCTACTTTCCCAGGCTGTGTGATGGAAGTAAAACCAATTGGCGTTTTCCACATGGCAGATGATAAGGGACCAGATGAAAAAGTAATTTGTGTGCCTGTTTCAGATCCAATTTGGAACTCTTTGAACGATTTATCGGATATGAATCCACATTTATTAAAAGAAATTGAGCATTTTTTCCAAGTATATAAAGATCTTGAAAACAAAAGCGTAGATGTTGGTGGTTGGGGAGATGTAAAGGAAGCCTATGCAATTATCAAAGAATGTACAGACCGTTTTAATCAAATTGAAAACAAACCAAAAGGATTATTTAGTATTAAATAAATAATTTCAAAAATTCATATAAAAAAAGCAATACTCCGTTAAGAGTATTGCTTTTTTGTTTATTTTCGTTAAGTTACA
>CBDUEE010000047.1:0-14370 GCA_965366105.1 uncultured Flavobacterium sp.
ATAAATCATTTAAGGAATTAGGAATTCGGTGCAGATTCTAAAAAATATTTAAAATTTTCAATATCGTTTTTATCTAAATTTTGAAAATAAGAATTAAAAAGTTGAGCGGCTTTTCTCCTAATACTCCATATGGAGCGCGATAAAGTATTGTAATATCTATTTCTCTATTTTTGTCCTAATGGTCTGAAATTTATCTTTCCTACATTTTCTATAGTACAACATTCAAGAGATTTCCAACTTAAGAATTTATTTTTTTCTTCTTTTGTTACTTTTGCTTTCCACGATATTTTTCCAACTCCCATAGGACCTTTTGCTGTCCATTCTGATGTATCATTATCTAAAGTTTCGACACGCTCTAAATGATTCATAAATTTTGGTAAATTTTCTAAATTTCTCCAGAAAGAATAAACTTGCAAAATAGATCTATTTACCGTTGTACTCACTGTGATATTTACGTAGTGTGGATCAGCATTAGTAAGTGTTTCTGTAACGTGGTATGCTGGACAATACCCTGAAATTCCACTCAGCAGCATGGCTCCACCAATAGTATTTTTTGTTGTACTGATTTCCTTTGCTGTTAATGATTTGTAAAGAATATAAGCTCCACCAGCAAGCAGTAGGATTCTTTCGATTGTAGGAACATTTTTTTAGGAAGTATAGATAGTAGCGAGTAGTCTTGAGATGATTTAATACTTTTCATTTATTTATTTTTTTTAAAGAGTACAGTAGCTTTAATTAATTGGTACAATAGGCTTAATGAAGATTAAAAGTAATTTTAAAAACATAAAGAAAATAATAATATCAATTATATATTTTTAAGTAAATAATTACTAATTAGACAATTACAATTCTACTATTTTAATATATCTAAATTCTTTACTACCATTTTTATTTATGATGATTGCATTAAAAATTTATAAGACTGAATTTATTAAGTTTAGAATCTTTTCTATTATAGAATTTTTTCGAATCATTGTATCATTATGCTCTTTTTACTAGAACAACATATATTTAACCCGTTTGGTATAATTATTTAAAGTAAAATAAAAGACAATATATTGATTAAAATTTTGATATTCAGTATTTTCAACTCGTTAAAGAAGCAATTATAATTTCAAACATAAAGAAAAAATTATTTAAGTATTTTAGAAGTTATACGTTCATTGAAATACGATCCAATCTACCGATAGAGCGTTGGAGGATTTTCAAAATAGCTGTATTAGAGGTGTTTGACTTAAGCGTATCGGTTTAAGATAGGTTAATTCATATTGAAATGACTTGTTTATATAAGTAGAGGCTACTTCAATATCCAGTTCAATTGAGTCAAGTCAGGATAATAAAAGACGAAGGAAATTATTTGACTTTAAATAAACTATCAGAACTTCTTTAACCGATTCATTTTAGATCTTTAATATTCAAATACATAATAATTAATTTCACCCATCTGTTTGTACTTTAAATTAGTAAACAGTATATAGAAAATGTTGTAAAAGTCAGTGTTAATTATGTAATTATAAAGGAGGATTTGTTATTAAATTTGATTGGCTTTTTGTAATCTAAAATTTAAATCAAATCAAATGGAAAATTTACAGGACGGTAAACAACAGGATTTATCCAAAAACAAATCTGACGGAACGAACAAATTTATGACAACCGATCAAGGTGTTAAAATTAATGATGATAATAATTCTTTAAAGGCTGGAGAACGTGGTCCTACACTTTTAGAAGATTTTATTTTAAGAGAAAAAATCACTCATTTTGATCATGAAAGAATTCCTGAAAGAGTAGTTCATGCACGCGGATCAGGTGCTCATGGTTTTTTTGAAGTGACCAATCCAATTCCAGAATTAACCAAAGCTGGATTCTTGCAGAAAAAAGGACTTAAAACGCCAGTTTTTACAAGAATTTCCACTGTTGCAGGTTTTCGAGGGTCAACTGACCTTGCCCGTGATGTAAGAGGTTTTGCAGTAAAATTTTATACGCAGGAAGGTATTTTTGATTTGGTTGGAAATAATATGCCCGTTTTTTTTATTCAGGACGCAACTAAATTCCCAGATCTTGTTCATGCCGTTAAACCTGAGCCTCATAATGAAATGCCACAAGCAGCTTCTGCTCATGATACCTTTTGGGATTTTATTTCTTTGATGCCTGAATCTATGCACATGATTATGTGGATTATGTCTGATCGTGCAATCCCTAGAAGTTTGCGTATGATGGAGGGTTTTGGTGTTCACACCTTTCGCTTAATTAATACAGCAGAAGAATCGGTGTTTGTAAAATTTCATTGGAAGCCAAAATTAGGAACACATGGAGTTACGTGGGATGAAGCACAGAAGATATCTGGAAAAAATTCAGATTTTCACCGTCAGGACTTATGGGAGGCGATTGAAACGGGTAATTTTCCTGAATGGGAATTAGGGGTGCAAGTTATACCCGAAGCAGATGAACATAAATACGAATTTGATTTGTTAGACCCAACTAAATTAGTACCTGAAGAACTTGTACCAGTAACTATTGTTGGGAGAATGGTGCTTAATAAAAATCCAGATAACTTTTTTGCGGAAACTGAGCAAGTTGCATTTCACCCTGGTCATATAGTGCCTGGAATTGATTTAACAAACGATCCTTTGCTTCAAGGAAGATTATTTTCCTATACTGATACTCAGTTATCTCGTCTTGGTAGTCCAAATTTCCATGAAATTCCAATCAATAGAAGTGTAGCACCAGTTCACAATAATCAACGTGATGGTCATATGCGTCAAGAAATCAATATGGGTCGTGTTAGTTATCATCCCAACTCTCTTGGAGGCGGTTGTCCTTATCAAGCAAAAATAAGTGAGGGAGGATTTTCAAGCTTTAATGAACGTATTGAAGCTCATAAAATAAGAGGAAGAAGCGAAAGTTTTAATGATCATTTTGGTCAAGCAAAATTATTTTTTAATAGCCAAACTGAAATAGAAAAAAGTCACATCGTAAAAGCATTATGTTTCGAATTAGGAAAAGTGGAAACTACCGCCATACGAGTAAGAATGTTAGGACTTTTATCTAAAGTAAATAAACAACTTGCTCAGCAAGTAGCCAAAGGACTTGGAGCTACAGTACCACAAGTTCTTGAAAAACCATTAAATCATGGTGTATCTCCTGAAAATGAAAATGGAAATCAAGAATCTCAAACAGTAAAACAGTCTGTTGTTTCATCTGACGCACTTACAATGCTGAAAAATCCAACTAACTCATCGACTATTGCATCAAGAAAAGTAGCAATTATTTGTACTGCTGGCGTTTCAGAAGCATGTATCACAAACATTAAAAATGCGCTATTAAAAGAAGATGCAAAAGGATTTATTGTAGCACCTCATTTAGGTAGTTTACAAACTGAAGAAAATGGAGCAATTCCAATTGATTTCAGTTTTTTAACCACTTCTTCGGTTTTATTTGATGCTATATATGTCCCAGATGGCTCTGAACTTAATTCTTTAGTCGAAAATGACGATGTTATTGAGTTTTTAAATGAAGCTTACAGACATTGTAAAGTGATCGGTGCTGATGGTCAAGCTTCGAAAGTATTAATGGCGGCACCTTTTGCACCAAAGATGTCCAATGGTGATGGTGGTCTTGTTTTAAGTACGAAAACAGCCTCACCTGACTTTGCGAAAAAATTCATCGTAGCCATGAGCAAACACCGTTTCTGGGAACGTGAAGTAAATTTATACAACAACTAAAAAATAAAAGAAGATGAAAAATATAACAAAAACTGATAAGGTCAAGGTTAATGATAAAATGAAAAACAATGACCTTCTAGTGCAACCAGCCAGCGATGCTGCTAAAGAATTAAGAGAACTATTTATTGATAGTCTAAAAGATATTTATTGGGCAGAAAAAGCTTTAGTAAGTGCTCTTCCAAAAATGATTGCAAACGCAACAGCGCCAAACCTTTCCTCAGCAATTAAGGAACATCATGCTGTTACTAAAAATCAGGTAACTCGTCTTGAAAAAGTTTTTGAACTACTTGGTTTAAAAGCTGAAGGTAAAAAATGCGAAGCGATGGCAGGACTATTAAAAGAAGGTGATAGTATTTTAGAAGAAACAATACCAGGTGCTGTCCGTGATGCTGGTATTATTGCTGCATCTCAAAAAGTCGAACACTATGAAATTGCTACTTATGGTACTTTAGTTGCCTTTGCTAAAACATTGGGAGAAAATGATGTCGCAAAATTACTATCTCAAACTTTGGCCGAAGAAAAAGAATCCGACTCTATCTTAAATGACGTTGCACTCAATTCTATTAATATAGTAGCGTCTGAAGAAGGTTAGAGTTGGATTTTAAAGTAAGGAGTACTTTAGTTCTATTTTAAAAAAAATCTGCAGTAATTGCAGATTTTTTTTGCAAATATACTACTTAAGATATGCCAAAGGTTTAAAGTAAAAACCGCTGTAATTTAAGTTTTGGTGTATCAATAAAATAATACAAAGCGCTTTTATAAAGATTAGTTAGTCAATACTTTTATTATTTATCAAATGTTATGTCTTTAAAACCAATTAGTTGTTATTAATTTTTTATGATTAAACATACAATAATATGAACTTAATTTTCTACTATCAAAGTTTGGTTTGCTCAATTATCAAAAAGAGTAAAAAAGGAGGTGATCAAATTGACTTACTAAATTCAATTTTTGCCAGGCACTCAGATGAATCGGAGCACGTTCTAGTGACAATAACAAATAAGTAAAAAGAAAAAGCTATCATTATTATAAATAGAGGATTTAAAAACAGCTTTATTTTTTTTCTAAAAATTGAAGGAAATCCCTAGTGAAATCGTTTATAAACAGTAATTTACTGGATCGTAATTACTGTTTAATATCCTGATTTACATTATTAATCACAACTTCTAATCCCGTTTATTTTAGTGACGTTTTCATATTTTCAACAGTTTTGAGGATTTCTTGGGATAGAATTTGTGAGTTTGCTGCAGCGTTTTCATTATCATACCTCAGGTATTTCCAAGTATTTTTGGTAAAGCCATCTTTAATTGCAAGTAAATAGGAGCTTCCTTTAATTCTTACTTTGTTTTTATCAAGCTTTTCAATCACATTATCCTTCATTTTGGCTTGGGTCAACATATCGAGCAAACTGGCATCTGCTGCTTCCATAATCATGCTTTGATCGTATTTACTAAGACAGATAGAGCTTTTCGATAAAGTCTTGATCGGCGTCATCTTTAGATTTATTGGTACTTGTTCATAAATCATTTTTATACCCATACCGGATACCATACCTTTTGCCATTGCGCTCATCTGAGCTTTTGGCATAATATTAAATAATTGTGGATACGTCATATTGAGCACCTCGTCAATCTTCATCTCAGAAGTATATTTGATAATAGTTTGAAAATCACGTTTAATAATTTCTTGATCTTGAGCAACTACTGTGCTTCCTGAAAAGATTAATAAAAAGAAGAAGATGTATTTCATAGTAAATAGTTAAGCCAGTATCGTTTACTTAATTGATTAAAGCATAGATAATAAGTACGTTGTACAATGCCAAATTAGCAATAACCAAATATAACAAACTTATCAATAATATGCCTGTTAAAGATAAGTTTATAGCAGTAGCCTGCTTTTTTCAATAATCTTATTTACACTTTAGTAAAAGAGAGCAAATAGATTTTTTTATTTTTATATAATTGCTATCCAATAATTGGTACAGTTTAAATTTGAAATATTGCGTTGAAATTTTTTAATAATCACATGATGAAAATTTATAAGTATCTTATTGGTATATATTAAAAGCTATTCGCAATGTGAAATTTCTAATCCAATTCTATATACAGCAACATAAATGCTGGTGTAAAATAATTATTTTGTACCGCTTTGACACAATCTACTAAATTTGGATGAATAGCACAAGATTTTGCAACAGATGTTCTAATACTTAGAGGCGAAATAGTAGTTTTAACAAAATAAATTTTACTAATTTTATGAATTACAATAAATAGAACTAGAGAAGTTACAAGTACGTTAAAGCGCAATCAAAGCTATAGATAAAGTATGAAAATAGATAATGAGAGATTTTAAATCTAACCAAAGGACATGTAACCCATAACCCATAACCAAAAAGAGTTATAGACATCACATTAGAATGTTGCAAAACATTAGAAAGGAGATTAACACACTCCAAATAAATTAGTACCAATAAAATATTTTACCAGTATATAAGCCTAAAAACGGAACAGGTTGAACTAGTAATTATTGGATAGAAACTATGATTAACATATTCAAATTTTGAACCTTACAGATTCAAATAATAATAGTAAACCTGTTTGAATTTTACTAATAAAAGGATAAATTTATATGATTTTCACATTAAAAGGAATAGAAACAAAATCGAGATCCTAGTTTTAAAAAAGCTACATAAAAAAAGATATATTAGTGAATCAACAAGGTGATAAAAGTCTCTCTTTTTTCCCGAAAAGCATCCAACAAGAGTACTTTTTTTATTTGAATACTTTGCTTTTTTTTAAATCCTATAGTTTAATTTTACTAAATAAGGTAGAACAAACACAACCAAATTATGCTTTAAATCGATCCTGTTTTATTTCAAAAAGCCAGATTGTGTAAAGAATCGAATAACTTCTATTTCAAAAATAGCCTGTGGTATTTGATGTCCCATTTCTTTATGAATGGAAATTTGGAAATCTGTTTCAGGAAATCTGTTTTCGGATAACCATTTCAAAGTATCATTCGCTTTGATGATGTCATCTTGACCGCCTAATACAAAATATAAATTGGATGCTGTTTCTAAAGAATTTATTTCAGGAATATTTTGAGATACGGGTCTGTGTGGTAAAGCCGGATTAAAGAGTAGAGCTGGGCAACTTATAGTATTGGCAAAATAATAGCCCATAAATCCTCCCATGCTGCTACCCACAACAATATCAAAATGATGTATTTCATTGCTCTTAATAAGTAAGTCAAAAATATTTGGATCAGAGTAATAATCTATATCTGGCGCAATGATTGTTCCAAAACGCTCTAAAATAGTTCTTTTTTGTGGATTCAATTTGCTTTCTAGACCGTGTAAATATAATATTGTCATAATTTTTAGTATTTAAAATTCTGTTGCAAATTTATAAAAGTAAAGCAATCATTTTGTTTATATCTGACGAGTAATTTTAAAAAGTTAATGCAAGAATTAAGGTAAATTGAGCACTTATCAATAAGTAAAAACTGTTATGCTTATAACTTTTGCAGAACTTATAATTGTGCCATCTATAAAACTCATCGCTAATTACGAAGACAAGAAATTATTTCTGTCAGCGGAATCTACACAAGATCTTTGTAATGAGTCTAAACTTTATATTTATAGAATTGAAAATTAGCTTATAAGTAGCGAAATATCAGTTAATCCTTATAAAATATCATTTTTTTAATTTTTGTAACATAAAGCTTTTTAAAACAGCAAGTAGAGACTTTAATTTTTGAGATGAAGGCCGATGAGGTATTGAAAATTAAAAAAGGGAATTTTACGGCTACATTAGAACTTTCTGATGCGGTAAGAGGTTTTTTTGTTGTACACCAAAATGAAATAAGGGATGATATTATTTTGAATAAAAACACATGAATTTTTTCTACACTTCACCATTTTTGATTTTGAATGCAGCACCATTTGATTGGAATGTGCGTGTGTTTGAATTAATGAAAGAGGAATTTTTTACCAGTGACCGAGTAATAGAAATTTGCGTTTCTTTATTTCAATCTATTTTGCTTGAAATAACACGGACAGATAATAAAGGAAATCAAGTGTTGTATCTTGCCTCTTATATTTTTTTCGCTTCCGAGAATTGGTTCAACAATAGCCTATTAATAATAAAACGATTAGCTATTATTCAAATGAATTAAAATTTTAGATAATTATTTGAATAAGTGAGTTAAGGAGAGTACGCGTAAATCGCCAAAACAGTAGATCAACGAGATTAGCATCTTATACAGCCAAATATTGTTACAAGATGGAGCTTGAGAGGAGGCAGGAATCGCTTTTGAGCTAAATTATCAGACTCATTCGTGTTTTGCACGTTTGTTCAAAAAAGAAATAAGTTTTTCTGTTTCTGAATATAGAATACAGCTTTCAAAATAATAGATAATCAAATTTACAAATCTAGAATGTTTTTCCAAAAGGATTATTCCAAACCACATCTATAGCAATAAAATTCACCCCTGATATTTTACTGCCCTTCCCGATTAAATTGTATCCGTAACCAAAATCAAATGTAAAAGGAATTTCGCGAGGTGTTAACTGATAATAGAGTCCAAAACGACTTTCCTTATATTCAAAATTCGTCCACTCGCTAGTAGGTTGGTATTTTTTACTTGTTGCAAAAAGGGCTTCAGCACTACCAATTATATGATGTACTTTTTGTGTTCCAAGATCTATATTGACTTGAGTTTTCAAACGGCTACGAAATTGATAATCTTCCTTACTTTTCGTAAAATCAGGATTAAAAAATTTTCTATATTCCTGGCGGAAAGTATTTTTCCATTTTATAGTACTATTTCCTGTCAAATAGGAATAACGGCCGTAAATTCTAAATTCTTGTTTTATAGCTGGATCAGCAAGATTATAAGGAGTAGTGGACTCATATTCATTCTGGCGTCTGTAACTAATAGCATAGGAGTACTGCCAGTTTTTAGCATAACGGTTTGAAAATTCCTGATTTAATATTAGTATTGCCATTTTATTAAAGGCGTCACTATCATCTGGAGTACTTTTTCTACCAATACCGATATACGTAGTTGACTCTTTTTTATGAATCGTATCTAATGCTTGTTTGATACCAAAAGCAAACCAAGAAGCGTTTTTTCCTTTTCCAAGACCTGGAGGACTAATTTGTGCATAAGAAGTAAAAAAAAGCATAAATAGAATCCCAGTTAGGACTGCTTTTTTAGTATTTAATAATTGTCTCATATTTTTTTTTATGATTAAAATTTATAACTTATTCCTGCTTTTATAGCAAAAGGTGTTCCCGGAGTATAACACAATTCAGAAACTGAACTCAGTTCATTTTTAAGTCTTGTTTCGGTTTCAAACTGTGCTTCATTCCATTTAGTATCGAGCAAATTTAGTACTTGCAAATTAACTTCCCAACTTTTTTTGCCGTATGCTAATACAAGATCATTAACAAAATAGCCTCTGGTTTTTACTAAATTGTCTTCTGTCGCAGGTTTAGAATCCATATAACGGTATCTAATATTTGCAGAAAAGCCTGATGAAAGTTTAACGGCCATTCCACCTGTGCTTGTAAGAGCAGGAACTAAGGGAATATAATCTTCTCCTTTAGATTGTTCAATTGCGCGTGCGTGAGCATAACTGATATCTCCATCTAAATATAGCCAAGATAAAGGTTGGTAACGTATACTAACATCAGCGCCTAATCGACGTGTTTTTCCTGATGGTTCAACAACAGCCTCATCTCCTACGTACACAAATTCTTGTTTCAAAAACATGTACCATAATGCCGGTTGAATAATCATGTTTTTTGTAGGTCGAATGATAACCCCTAAATCGCTACCAATAGAGTAGGGTAAGATGTCTTTTCCGTTTTGTTGAACTACTACTCTAACATCATTCGAATGAAAACCCATTCCTGATTTTGCATACCACTGCAAATTACTATTTTGAGTGTATGAAATGTTGAATTTTGGACTTACTCTAGTTGCAGAAGCATCTTGTCCTGAAGGAATATTATTAAGACGATCATGCAAATTAAAAACAAAATGATCAACTCGAACTGCTGTATTGATAGTCCATTTTTCAATTCTCCAATCTATAGTAGTGTAGGCATGTATATTAATTTGTGTTGCTGCTACGTCAGAAAGTTTATTTAACAATAAGTCACGATGATACACATGGCTTAATTGTAAATCTTTGATGTCGTCCAGTCGTAAACCAATACCTGATGTCCATGTTATTTTGCTGTTATCTAAATCGTAACGGTGGATGTATTTGTTGTCAAAACCATAAATACTACGATTGTCTTTCTGCTCAATTTCATCACCATATATTGGGTCATTCAAGAAAAAGGTAAAGTTAGAGAACAAATTAAATTTGTATCTAGAATAAAATAAATTACTAGAAAACGCTTCATTTTCATTGATCCGGTTTCTATAGTTTACTGCAATATTTGTTCTAGAGGTACTTCCGCCTTCGGTAGGATCAATAGAACCCCAACGGGTAATTATTCCTTGTTCTACCGCTCGCTCTGGAATTTGACCAGAGGCATTCCACCCTGAACTAAAAGTAGAACCCAAAATAGATATATACTGTTTACTGTCTATCCATTGACTGTATTTGATAAGGATATTATTGCGATTAAAATTTTGCTTTACAGCAAATGGGCCGTCGGAATAATTAAATTCGTTCGCGACATAAAAGTTTTTATCCTTAATATCTCTGTTTAATAAATTAATCATCGTTACAGCACGCATGGTACTGAATGATCCACCTTCTAACTTGAAAAGGTTGTTTTCTAACTTGTCGAAAGTGGTAAAATTGACATAACCCGAAGTATTAAAATCGCCTTTATCTGCATAATAGGCTCCTTTACCAAAATCAATATCCTTAATAGTTTCTGGAATAAGAAAATGCAAATCGGCATACCCTTGACCGTGTGCATGTGATACAATATTCACCGGTATACCATCGGTAGAAACGCTAATATCGGTACCGTGATCGTTATCAAAACCACGAAGAAAAATTTGTTCCGCTTTACCTCCTCCTGCATGCTGTGCAATAAAAAGTCCCGGAACTTTGCGCAACAGATCTTGTGCAGAGTTTACGGGTGCCATTTTTAAATCCACTTGCATGACTTGTTTTCTAAAATCAGCATGATTGATAATTATCTTGCTAAGATGAACGGTATCTACTTCTATTTTCTTTAAATCTTGTGCAAAACCGTTCTGCGTTGAAAGTAAAATTGTTCCAAGTGCGAACAGCTTAAATGTAGTTTTCATTATTTTATTTCTAAGTGCAAACAAACGAAATATTGACGTAATTTCAATTCAATTTCCTAACAATAATAGAGGAGCTTGAGTTTAAATCACCCGAATAGTATAGTTTCTAATACTTAGTAATGCTTACTACTACTTAAAGCAATTCATTGTTTCCAATTCCAGCGCTTTTAACCACCCCATTCCAGTTCCAAGTGACCAGGTAATTCCAGTAGAAATTTAGAAGCCGCCTGTCTTGGCTATTTTGAGTTTTGCAAATAGCTTTAAAGTATTAAAATTATCTTTATGCTCAATTGCATTTAGACTCAAAAACAGTAAAATTAGTAGCTGAACGAAAATTTTTAAAACAAAAAGCCCATTTTCTATTAAATAATTAAAGTTTAATAGTCTTTTAGCATCACTGGAAATTAAAGTTTATTATACTTCATATAATTAAGCTTTTTCAAATCAAATTGAGACCCATCTTTTAATGAAACCGAAAAATATAGGTGTTAATATCATTCGAAATAATGATATCGCATGGAAATTGAATTATTAGTAAATATGTTTTTTGAAACTATTATTTAAAGAGTGAAAACAGAGTAACTATATGATCAAATGAAATCTTATTTCTTTCTAAATTTAAGTATTAGGTATTTGTGTTTAAAATATTGATTTTAAATTTTTTAAGCCTTAATTTATTTTTAATAAAACTAAGGATGTAATTTGTGTTTTTCTAATAAATCCCATTTTTAGCTGTTGTTAAAAATCGACATTTTATTTGTTTTTCGAGTGTTATAATTATTACATGAATTGAAGTAGATTATCAAATATTAAATTCAATAAAACCTGTTCAATCCATCTTATCTGCGTTCCATATATAAGGTTACTTTTCTAAGCAAAAAAACAGTACTAAAGTTATCAAATCAATTTCGTTTCAAACATCATTTTATCAAAAAACATTTCATAGTAATTGTGAATTTTAGTGCTACTTTATAGAAATTTTCACCAATTAATTTTAGTAAATAATGCTTTTTAAAGATTATTATTAGGATATTGCTGTTGCAAAAAACAATTGTATAAAAAGAAGATAAGTAGTTAATACATACCATCATAAAGAATGAAAATACTGCATACTGCCGATTGGCATTTAGGAAAAAAACTGGATCATTTTTCTCGTTTGGAAGAACAAAGGTTGGTAATGAATGAAATTTGCGAAATTGCAGATGATCAAAATGTAGATGTTGTTATTGTTGCAGGTGATTTATTTGACACCTTTAACCCTCCCGTAGAAGCAGTCGATTTGCTTTATAAAACCTTAAAAAGATTGACTAATAATGGCAAGCGTCCTGTAATTGCTATTGCTGGAAATCATGATAGTCCAGATCGGATTGACTCGCCTAATCCTTTGGCACGTGAATGTGGAATCCTATTTGTTGGCAATCCAGATGTTGCGATTCCATGCCTTACCATTGAAAATGGGTTTGAAATAACGCAGTCTGAAAATGGTTTTATAGAAATTAGATTACCTCTGTATGATTATCCCTTACGTATAATTACAACTCCTTACGCTAACGAAATGCGCTTGAAAACCTATCTAGGAGCTGAAAATAAAGAAGCGCAATTGAATCAATTATTACAAGTTTCTTGGTCGACACTTGCAAATAAATATTGCGATAATAAAGGCGTAAATATCTTGACGACTCATTTATATATGCTAAAGCGTGGCGGTGAAATCCTAGAAGAACCTGATGGAGAAAAGCCATTGCGCATTGGTAATGCTGACATTGTTTATACGGATTGCATTCCGCCTCAAATACAATATACCGCTTTGGGACATTTACATCGTTTTCAAAATGTAGGCGGTCATCCCAGTCCTGTGGTGTATTCGAGTAGTCCACTATCATATAGTTTTTCAGAAGCGGGTCAGGATAAAAAAGTAGTTTTAATTGAATCAAAACCTAATCAAGCGGTTCAATACACTGCAATTCCAGTACAGTCTGGAAGAGTTTTACACCGTAAGCGATTTGAGTCTATTGATGACGCAGTCGAGTGGTTATTAGCAAATCCGTATTCTTTAGTTGAATTAACTCTGGTAAGTGATACTTTTTTTGCAACCCAGGATTTAAAGCGAATTCACGAAAGTCATGATGGTATTATTTATATTATTCCAGTTTTAATTAAAAATACTAATGACGAATTACAAACACCAAAAGTAAATTTAGAGCAAGACATTCAAGGATTATTTACCGATTATTTTAAATCCAAACACAAACAGGAACCTAACGAAGAACTGTTGGATTTATTTAATGAAATTATTGGAAGTCAAGCTAAGAACGAATAAAAAACCCCTTTATGTTACCAATAAAATTAAGTATTACTGGTTTGTATTCCTATCAGAAAAAACAAACTATTGATTTTGAAGAATTAACTAATGCGGGTTTATTCGGGATTTTTGGCGCTGTAGGTTCCGGGAAATCTTCGGTTTTAGAAGCTATTGGTTTTGTGTTGTACGGCGAAACGGATCGTTTGAATAAAACGGACAAACGTGCGTACAATATGCTGAATCTAAAATCAGATAGAGCGAATATTGAATTCGAATTCTTGAATTTTGAAGAAAAAAAATTCAAATTTGTAGCCGACTGGAAGCGAAAAAAGCGCTTTGAAGAAACTACTACGATTGAGCGATTGGCGTATGAATGGAAAGAGGAGCAATGGATTCCGTTGACTTCTGCCGATGCAACGACAATAATTGGGCTTACTTACGAAAATTTTAGGCGTACGATTATTATTCCGCAAGGGAAATTCAACGAATTTTTAGGTTTGAAAGGCAAAGAACGTTCCGATATGATGAAAGAGATTTTTCATCTGGAGCGTTTTGATTTGAGTTACAAAGTATCTTCATTACAAAAAGAAACGAATAGTAAAATTGATTTTTTAAAAGGAGAATTGTCTGGTTTTGAGGCAATTTCTGCAGAAGCTATTGTGTTTTTAGAAAATGAAGTAGTAGCAGCTGCCGCAGAATTTCAAAAGGATAAAATAGAATTAGCGTTGGTAGAAGCTGAATTTCAAAAATTGACAGCATTAAAAGCCAATTTTGAAGATTTGGAAAAAAAGAAAGATCAACTTTCTAGATTGAATGTTGAAAAAGTTGCAATTAATGCTTTACAAGCAGAAATAGATTTGTTTGAAAAAACGGAAAGGAATTTTAAATCTAATTTAATCACATTAAAAACAGAGAAAACTACTTTAGAAAAATCGAAAGAAAATCTGATTTCGAAAGAAAATCAGAAGAAATTAATAGTAGAAAGTAATCTGAAAAGTCAAGTTGCTTTAGAAATTTTACAACCTGATTTTGAAACTTTAGATATTTCTAAAAATAAAGTAT
>CBDUEE010000048.1:0-14266 GCA_965366105.1 uncultured Flavobacterium sp.
AATTTTCGGTGGTGTCATTAGGTATTCTTGCTAAAGAACCTGCGAGATATTCTCCTGCTGAGCGAAAATTACAAACCGCTGGAGATTTCAAACCTATAATGTTACTTGGTTTGTTAGGTGGTTCCATGCCGCTTGATCCGTTGATAAATAAGATTAATGGTAGAACTAAAAGATTAAAGAAGTTGGTGGCCCTTGAAAAAAAAGAAATTTATCTCAATAAGATTTCTGAATTGTATCCAAATGACTTTTTTACCAATAATTTAGGTATTCCCTTTGAATATGTTGGTGGTTTCAAATATTATATTGTCGAAAATGATGCTTTTTTGAAGGTGCTATCTTCTGAAAATGCGGATGAAATTACCTTTTTTATGATTACCTTAGCTCAGGAATATAAAGCACTTATTTTTATTGAAGATAAGTAAGTTGTAAAGTGATTTTTTCCCAATATAAAATTTTTTCCTAAAGGCATAAAACATAAAACCACCCCCAAATGAAAAATAAAATCGGAATAATTTGTTTGATTTTCTTTACCCAATTTATTTTTGCTCAAAATGAAAAGCGACAATCTCTGCACGGTCAATTTACAAATGAATTTGCTTTGGTAGATAATGGTTACGTTTTTAATTTGAATTCGAAAACGCGAACTTTTATTAGTAATCAAGGATTTTTTGATATTTTGGCCAAAGCCAAAGACACTTTGTTAGTTTCAAGTGCTTCTTTCAAATCTAAGAAAATTATACTGCAAGAAAAAGACTTTGAAAAACCATTATTCATTGTCAATTTAGAATCTCAAACGACCTTGTTAAAAGAAGTTTTAGTAAAAGGTAAATCAGAAATAAAGCCGGCAATACCGAGTTCGCAAGGAATCGTGGACTTGAAATTTACAGACGATGAGAAATCTTCTCCTAAAAATAGAAGTATGCTATCTGATGGGTCTATTGAAAACGGGATGGATTTTGTCAGAATGTATAAAATGGTTTCTAAGCTATTCAAAAAAGATACAGTCGAGAATTCCGGATCAAATTCAGATATTGATTTTTCAGATGCCGTTTCTAAAGGTGTTGATTCTTATTTTTTTACAAATACATTGAAGTTGAAAAGTAGTGAAATTGGGCTTTTTCTTGATTATTGTGAAAATGATCCTAAAGCTAAAACCCTTCTAAAAGAAAAAGACGAATTTATGTTGATTGATTTTCTAATCACCAAGAATGAAGAGTTTAAAAGAATTACTACTTTTGAAAAATGAAAAAAACAATTTTAATTACTTTTCTTGGATTGCTACTCTTAACATTAACCTCTTTTAATGTACATAAATTTTATGTGTCATTATATCAAGTTAATTTTGCATCCGAAAAGAAAATGCTTCAGATAACGACTCGAATATTTGTAGATGATTTGAATAATGTTCTTGCAAAGAAATACCAAAAGAAAATTAATTTAGGTTCAGAAAAAGAGACGGATGAAGATTTGAGTCTTTTTAAAAAATACTTCAGTGAAAAATTTTATATTAAAGTAAATGGTCAATTGAAACCAATTCATTTTTTGAGTAAAGAGATGGAAGGTGATGTACTCATTTGTTACTTTAATATCAAAGAAATTCATAAAATTAATACATTAGAAATCTATAATGCAGTAATCACTGAGGGCAATACAGAACAGCAAAATATTATGCATTTTAATGTTATAGGAGTCAAAAACACCTTACTTTTTACGGAATCTACATCCAAGGGACTGTTAAAATATTAATTATATAAGATAGATTTGTTAAAAATTGTTATTTTCACAGCCTAAAAACCAGAATTGAACCTATGAAAAAATTATATTTATTATTATTTCTTCCTGCCTTGTTGTTTGCGCAGGAAAAAACAGCTCCAAGTACACCAAAACAAACGGGAAGGTACGATAACAACAAGTTTAGTCAAATGTATGATTTGTTGGCAACGCCAAATATGTTTCGTACAGCTTCTGGAGCTCCAGGTCCAGCTTATTATCAGCAACAAGCGGATTATAAAATTGATATTGAGTTAGATGACAAGAAATCTAGCATAAAAGGTTCAGAAGTAATTACGTATTATAACAATTCTCCAGATACGTTAGAATATTTATGGGTACAATTGGATCAAAATCAAGCGGCTAAAACTTCAGAATCACCATTGGCAGAAAGTCAAAGAATGGAGCAGGTTTTTCCAGCAGCAAACTTTGCAAATAAATTCTTGAAACAAGACTTAGAGCGTGGTTTTAATATTGAATCGGTAAATGATGCGATGGGAAAACCATTGTCCTACACGATCAATCATACTATGATGCGTATCAATTTAGCTACGCCAATGAAACCTGGGGAGAAGTTTTCTTTTGCGGTAAAATGGAACTATAACATCAATAATTATAGAGTAGAAGGCGGTCGTTCAGGATATGAATTATTCGAAAAAGACGGAAATAAATTATATGTAATTGCTCAATTCTATCCTAGAATGGCAGTATATAATGATGTAGAAGGATGGCAAAATATGCAATTCTGGGGAACAGGTGAATTTACCCTACCTTTTGGAAATTTTGACGTAAATATTACAGTTCCTGCGGATCACGTTATGGAAGCGACAGGAGACCTAATGAATAGAAGTGAAGTGTTTACTCCTGAACAAGTAAAAAGATACGAGTTAGCTTTAAAATCTTATGATAAACCCGTTGTCATTGTTACACAAGCTGAGGCAGAAAAAACAGAAAAAGGTTTTTCTGATAAGAAAAAAACATGGAAATTTAGCGCTAAAAACGTAAGAGATTTTGGAATAGCAACCTCAAGAAAATTTATTCTTGATGCTATGGCGGTTAAAATGGGTGAGAAATCAGTTATGGCAGTTGCAATATATCCTAAAGAAGCAAATCCTTTTTGGGGAGAAACGGCTGCAAGAACAGTAGCACACACTTTAAAAAGCTATTCGTCGCATACTTTTGATTATCCTTATCCAAAAGCCGTTTCTGTTTCTGCTGAAGATCAAGGAATGGAATATCCAATGATTTGTTGGAATTACGGTCGTCCAGATGAAAATGGAGTGGTAAGTGAGCGTATAAAAAACGGAATGATTGGTGTTACTATACATGAAGTAGGGCACAATTTCTTTCCTATGATTGTAAATTCTGATGAACGTCAATGGTCTTGGATGGATGAAGGTTTAAATACTTTTATGCAATATATGGCAGAACAAGAATTAGGGACAAACTTCCCTTCAAGTCGTGGTCCTGCTAGCAAAATTGTTCCTTACATGAGTGGAGATCAGAAATTTTTAGAACCAATTATGTCTAACTCAGAAACTATTGCTCAGTTTGGTGCTAATGCTTACGGAAAACCAGCAACGGGATTAAATATTCTTAGAGAAACCATTATGGGTAGAGAATTGTTTGATCATGCTTTTAAAGTATATGCCAACAGATGGAAATTCAAGCATCCTACTCCAGAAGACTTTTTTAGAACAATGGAAGATGCTTCAGCAGTAGATTTAGATTGGTTTTTTAGAGGATGGTTTTATTCTACTGATTTTGTAGATATCGGAGTGAAAGAAGTAAAGCAATATTATGTATCTGAGACAGCAACTAAAGAATTAAAAGATGCAATAGTTAAAAGAGGACGTTTTGGTGAGGAGAAAGGACCTTTCGTTTATTTAGTTCCAAGTACAAGCGGAGAACTATCAGCAAAAAATAAAAAAGCATTAAAAATTGAAGAGGTGAATTTGCTTTCTGACTATGTAAATAAAAAATTTACAGCTGATGAGAAATCAAAATTAAAATCTCCTAAATATTTCTACGAAGTTGAGTTTAATAAACCGGGTGGCATGTTAATGCCTATTATTGTGGAACTAACTTATGAAGATGATTCAAAAGAGATGTTTAAATATCCGGCTCAAATCTGGAGAAAAAACAATGATACTGCTAAGAAAGTATATGCGACTGAAAAAGCAATCAAGAAAATTCAAGTAGATCCAAAATTAGAAACGGCTGATATTGATGTGACTAATAACACTTGGCCAAAAGAAGAAGTGAAGTCAAAATTTGATTAAATAAAGATAAAACCTAAAAAGACTCTGAAAAGAGTCTTTTTTTTATGAAATAATTAAAAGTCAAAGATTCAAAATTTAATATCTTTGTAACAATAAAAAACAAAATATATGTTTGGTATAGGTGGAGGCGAATTAATTTTCATCATGTTTATAGTATTGATGCTTTTTGGATCTGATAAAATTCCTGAAATTGCTCGTACAATGGGTAAAGCGATGGCACAACTGAAAAATGCCACAAATGATATAAAAAGTGAGATTCAAAAAGGAGCAGAAGGCAACGGATTTGATGCGCAATCATTACTGGATTTTAAAGGAAATATAACATCTGAAATTAATAAAGTCAAAGATAATTTATTGGGCGATACTACTCAATATAGCGATATGGCAGGAAATATCACTTCAGAAATAAACAAAGCCAAAGACACTATGCTAGGACAGCTAAATGCTCCGGTAGAAGCAACTAAGGAAGTAGTAGAAGATGTTTCAGGACCAATAAAACGTCAAATGTAATGTTAGAAAAAATACTTTCTTTAGATACAGAATTGTTTATATTTTTAAATAGTTTGGGTTCGATAACGTATGATGGGTTATGGTTATCTATAACCAAACAAATCAATTGGATTCCGTTTTTCTTACTTTTATTGTATCTTATTATAAAAAAAATTGGAGTCAAACAAACATTGTATTTATTGTTGTTCATTGCAATACTAATAACTGTTACAGATCAAACAACTAATCTATTCAAGAACGGATTTCAAAGGTTGCGTCCTTGTAATAATCTCCAAATCAATTCTTTTATTAGAGTTGTGAAAGAAAGTAGTTCTTTTAGTTTTTTCTCAGGACATGCTGCAAATTCTATGGCTGTTGCTACACTTTTATACTTTACTTTAAGATCCTATTTCAAATATTTTGGACTGATATTTTTATGGCCTTTTATCTTTGCATATAGCCGTATTTATTTAGGGTTGCATTATCCAAGTGATATTTTGACAGGATATTTTTTCGGATTTATTTTTGGTTTTTTGATGTTTAAATTATACAAAAAGGCACAACAAAAGTATTTTCCGCTGTTATAGTCATCATTATAACACTCGACTTACAGTTAAACCATCACGAATAGGTAATAAAACCGTTTCTACTCTAGAATCGTTTTTTAGTAAATTATTGTATTCCATTATTATTTTTGTGCTTAAATCATTTGGTTGAACAGGTTCAAGCACCTTCCCGCTCCACAACACATTATCAGATAAAATGATTCCGCCTTTATTCATCTTTGGTAGAATCAATTCAAAATAGTTGATATAGTTTTCCTTATCTGCATCTATGAAAACAAGATCAAACTTACTTTGAATTGTGGGGATAATATCGATTGCTTCTCCTAAATACTGAAAAATTTGTTTTCCCCAAGGCGATTTGTCGAAATGCTTTCGCTGAAAATCAACGAGCTCTTCTTTTATATCAATGGTATGAAGTGTCCCGTTTTCTTGCATTCCTTCACACAAGCACAAAGCAGAATATCCAGTGTAAGTTCCAATTTCTAATATATTTACAGGGCGAATAAGTTTAGAAAGCATGCTTAAAACTCGACCTTGAAAATGTCCGCTTAACATTCTTGGAAGTAAAATTTTTTGATAGGTTTCTTTGTTTAAAGCGGCTAATAAAGCAGGTTCTTTTTCAGAATGTTGCTCGATGTAGTCTTCTAGTTCTTGGGAAATGAAATGCATTATTTAGATAATTTTCAATTGTCAGCAAAGTTATCAAATTATCAAAACAACAAATCAAGAAATTGTCATTAAATTTGCATCATGGAAATTGATAAAAAAGACATTCGAGCCTTGTCGAAAGAAGCATTAAGAGAATTTTTTGTTGCGAATGGGGATAAAGCCTTTCGTGGGAATCAAGTATATGAATGGCTTTGGAGTAAAGGGGCGCATAGTTTTGAGGATATGACGAATGTTTCAAAAGAAACAAGAAATAAGCTAGAAGCTAATTTTGTCATCAATCATATCAATGTAGATACGATTCAACGAAGTGAAGATGGAACTGTAAAAAATGCCGTTCGTTTGCACGATGGTTTAGTTGTAGAGTCGGTTTTAATTCCTACTAATACACGAACAACAGCTTGCGTATCTAGCCAAGTAGGTTGCAGTTTAGATTGTAATTTTTGTGCCACAGCACGATTAAAAAGAATGCGTAATCTGGAACCTGGAGAAATTTACGATCAAGTATTAGCTATAGATAAAGAGAGTAGGTTGTATTACAATCATCCTTTATCGAATATTGTTTTCATGGGAATGGGTGAGCCGCTGATGAATTATAATAATGTCTTGAAAGCAATCGAAATGATTATTTCGCCAGAAGGATTAGGTATGTCTCCCAAACGAATTATGGTATCGACTTCTGGAGTACCAAAGATGATAAAAAAATTAGCTGACGATGATGTTAAATTTAAATTAGCTGTTTCTTTACACTCTGCAATTGATGAAATTCGCTCTCGAATAATGCCGTTTAGTGCTAATTTCCCTTTAGCAGATTTAAGAGAATCATTAGAGTATTGGTATAGAAAAACAAAAAGCAAGATCTCTTACGAATATGTGGTTTGGAAAGGAATTAATGATAATAAAGAATCAGTTGATGCATTAGTGAAGTTTTGTAAATATGTTCCTTGTAAAGTTAATTTGATTGAATACAATCCTATTGATGATGGAGAATTTCAACAAGCCTCAGAAGAGTCTATAAATGCTTATATTAAAGCTTTAGAAGCCAGCGGAATTGTTGTTAAAGTGAGACGTAGTAGGGGAAAAGACATAGATGCTGCATGTGGACAGTTAGCAAATAAAGAAGCTTAATTTTTACAAAAAACACCTACAGATTATAAAAATAAAAAGGGTTTGACACTTATGTCAAACCCTTTTTTACATTTCTAAACGGTCGAATTATTTAATTATTCCAGGAATTTCTTTTGAAATAGGATGCTTTGCTTCATAAGTATATCCCATGATTTTGGCAATGGTTTGTGCAAATTGATTTTGATAGAGTTGATTTTCATTAGTCATTTCTCCTTTAGCTTCAATCTGTGGTCCCATTGCAGCAAACCAAATTTCAGAGGCGTCTTTTATATCAGGGCCATGACTAGTCCATTCTGCTTTTGTGAGATCGCCGCGTCCATGATCAGTAGTAAAAATCAACGCAGTTTTATTTTTGTATTGCGGGTCATTTTGCACAAAGTTCCAAATCTCCTTCATCCAGGAATCCACTTGATGAGCCGCATCCAAATAAGAACGGTAAAAGCCAGCGTGAGCCCATTCATCTGTTTCTCCATAAGAGATGTATAATACACGAGGTTTATTGGTTTTCAATTCTTCTAATGCGCCATAATGGGTAAAAACATCTAGACATTCTTCCTCGTGAAAGGGTTTGAAAGAATCAGCAAGCATGGCATTAATAAGTTGTTGTTTCGCTGTTGGGTTTTTGCCTCCTGTTTTATCAAATGCAGATATAACAGGAAAACCAGCTCTTTTTTCATTTAAAATATTGTCAAAAGCATCCCAAGCTCCAAAAGCGGCTACTTTCCCTTTAATTTTAGGTTGTTTATTTAGATATTCTAACACGGTTACATTAGGATTGGCAGGATATTTATTCGAATTGATTAATGTGTCAGCATATCCAGTCATGATTTCGTTGTATCCAGGATAACTAAACCAATACGGATTAGCATTATTAACTTTATTTCCTAAAGTTCTATTGCCATACAGTTGTCCTTTTTTTGCTAAAACAGACCACATAAAAGGCATAAGTTTTTCGCGTCGTTCTTTGGGATTTTCAGCCCAATATTTTTTATAAATGTAGCTGCTGTCATTCTGATTGAATTTTTTATCTCTTGCTAAATTTTCGTCCATTCCTTTAAAAGCTTCTTGCCATCTAAAACCATCTGTAGTAATGATAATTATGTTTTCGGCTTGTTGTGCTTTACTTAGTATCGCACTAAAAAGTAGTAATATCAAAAATATTTTTTTCATGTTTTTTTTATTTAATTAAAATTATCCCACCATATTTTTTTGTTAATATCATCACCACCCATTTTTTGTAGTGCTTTATTGTTGTTTTCTGCATTTACAGATTGTTCAAGACTTGGATACATGATGCGTCTAGGAACTTTACCGTTATTTTTGGATCCGGGTCCTGCTTTTATAAAGCTAGGTTTTCCTGTTCTTTTCCAATCTAACCATGACTCAATTCCTGTATGATATAGAGCCAACCATTTTTGTACATACAAGACTTCTGTGGTAGAATTATAAGGAGCAATAGTTGTTAAGTAGTTGGAAGGCATCTTAACATTCCATTGTTTGAAAGAAGCTTCTACTGCCGTATTGTAATATCCTTGTGCATTCCCATTAGTAATAAGATTGCGTTGACTAGCTTCTGCTAATAAAAAGTTTAACTCGCTGTACGTCATCAATAGTGAGGCTATTTTTGTTTTTGTATAAAAATAATCTTCGGCTCTTCTAGAATAATTGGTAGGTTCTCCAATTTTATCTAATGTAAGACCTGGTAACAACCCTAAATGATTATTTTTACCTTCTATTGGGTCAATCCACTCGTCAAGTCTAGTATCACTATTTGCTATTAGGGTGTTTACTAAATGAGTAGAAGGAATTACGATATTATAACCGTATAATCTATTGATACCATCACTCATTGGAGAAATGTTAGGATAACTTCCAGAGTAAAAATAAGTAGCATTGTCTGCATTTGACTGAAATATTGGATATTGTGATGGTTTGCTAACAATTTCATTTATTGTGAGGCTAACATTTTTTTTATTAGAAATACGCATCAATAACCTTAAATGTAGTGAATTAGCAAATTTTCGCCATTTTAGCATATCACCATTAAACAATAAATCTCCTTCGATTTTTAATTTAGTGTCAATTATACTATTGGCTTTATCTAAATTCAATAGCAGTTGGGTGTAGATTTCTTCTTGCGAATCATATTTGGGTTTTAAGACACCTTCTTCTCCTCTTGAAGCTTCCAAATAAGGAGCATCGCCATAGGTATCTGTAATTAAACTCATCGAGTAAGTTTCTAGAATTAAACTCACAGCTTCATAGTTTTTATCGTTTAAAGCGATGGCTTGTTTTTTAAGATCATATATGTCGTTCATCCATTTGTATTTTTCCCAAAAACGATCATCTGAACCCCAATTGTAAATATCCAATTCATTGTATTCATAATTGCCTCCGTATTGTGCTACTATATCTCCAAAGTTGTATGAATCTGAAACATTACTATTTGCTAAATTGAATATTATATTTGGTAAAAGTTGCTTTGGCTGTGAAGTAGTAGGTTGGTTTTTATTGGTATTAATTTCTTCAAACCCATCGGTGCAAGAAACACTAAATGTGAATAGTGTTATTAGTAAAATTATTTTTTTCATGATTATTATTTTAGAATGAAGCATTTAATTTGATTCCGTAATTTCTAGAAGAGGGCAGTTGTAAAACTTCAAAACCGGGCAATAAAGTGCCACCACTTATTGCTTGTGTTTCTGGATCTATGTTAGGGACTTTTGTCCAAAGGGCTAAATTATTTCCTACCAAACCAATGCTTAGATTTTGCATTTTAAAAGTAGTTATCCATTTAGTTGATAGTCTGTAATTCAAACTCACTTCTCTCAATTTTACATAGGAAGCATCAAACGTATTGGCTTCTATATTATCTCGTCTATAAGCATTAGAGTAATACCAGTTTTCTGCACTTACTGAAGTTGTATTGGGACTATAACTTCCATCTGGATTTTGTACAACGCCTTTTCCTATTATTCCTGTTTCTCTACCAGGTAATGAAACGGCTAATATGCCACTTTCCATTCCGATAGAATTTGTCATCGAATATATTTTCCCTCCCTGTCTTATGTCTACTAGAGCATTAAAATTGAAATTTTTATATTTCAAATTAGTAGTAAGACCTAACATCCAATCAGGATTGTAGTTTCCTATTTTTTTTATTTTAGTATCAAGTATCGGAGATCCCATATCGTCAAATACAATTTGATTGTCTGGACTTCTCAAATAACCACGCCCGTACATGTCGCCCATTCGTTCTCCTACACGAGCTTCTATTGTTCCGCCACTTGGGCCTTGAGCAATGATGTAATTGTCAATTCCTGGTGTTAACTCTTTTACAGTTCCTCTATTTCTAGTGAAATTTGCATTTATCGACCATTCAAAATCTTTAGTTCTAATAGGTGTAATTCCTAATCCCAATTCTAATCCCTTATTTTGAATTTTACCCGCATTAATAACATTCGAATTAAATCCAGAAGCTTGTGAAATATCTAAACCTACAATTTGATTTTTAGAATTAGTGACATAATAACTCACATCAAGTGTTACTCTCTTCTTGAAAAGTTGGGCTTCAATTCCTGCTTCATACGATGTGGCAATCTCAGGTTTTAAATTACTGTTTAAAATTGCGTCAGGATTAGTCAAAGTTCCAGGAAGTGAACCGTTAGAATAGGTTTTTACTAATCGATAAGGATCGGTGTCGTTACCTACAGATGCTGCGTTTACTCTCAATTTCAAAAAATCAATGTTATCATTCATTTCAAACAAAGAAGTTGGAATAAAACTCAAAGAAGCAGAGGGATAAAAATAGGAGTTATTATTCACAGGAAGCGTAGAGGACCAATCATTTCTTGCTGTTAGGTCTAAATACAAGTAGTCTTTATAGCCTATGTTGGCTAAGCTGTAGATACTGTTAATGCGCTTTTTATAAATATTTCTAGATTGAATAGGCAGTACATTGATGTTTTGCAAATTATATATACCAGGAATACTTATTCCTTGTCCTTCAATTTTACTTTCGGATGTGTATTGGTTCATGCTATTGGCTCCATAAGAAACTTTAACAGAAAAATCACCAAAGGTATGATCGTAAGAAAGCAACATATCGGCATTGTATTCTGTAAATCCTATAGTTTGCTCGCGATACATTCCTTGTGTATATCGTGAGGATCCAATTGGTCTGCGAGACCATCTAAAATCATTCGAATTATCCATTCCTATTCTACCCATTAAGGAAAAATCAGTATTGATTTGATACGTAGAAGAAACATTTCCAAAAAGGCGTCCTTTTTTAAACGCATTTATGTTCTCATAAGCAATCTTAAAAGGATTGTCTCCCCAGCCAAACATGCTTTTTTGTTTCACGTCTTTTATAATCCAATATTCTTTTAGCCAATCCAAATCAACATTAGTATGATTCCAAAGTAAATTATACATAATACCTTGGCTCCCATAACCTGTAACAGGAGTGTTATCGCTGTTGCTTTTAGTATAAGTGGCAACAGTTGCGAGTTTCCATTTATCTGAAATAGAATAATTTAGATTTAAACTTATGTTTTCTCTTCTTAAATTAGAATTGGGAACAATATCTTCGCTTGTCGTTTTTCCGTAACTAAGTCTAAAATTTGTTTTTTCATCCGATCCAGAAATAGAGACAGAATTAGAAATTGAACTTCCTTTTCTAAAAAAATCATTTAAGTTGTATCTAAACTCAAAGGGTAAAACTTGGCCTTGGCCCACTGCATAACCTGGACTTCCGTTCTGAAGTATAGCAAGACCAGAACCTAAACGTGGTCCTAAATTGGTATCGGCTCCTGGGTCATACACTTGTTTAGAACCCGCGCCATATTGATCTTGAATCTCAGGTAGTCGCAATGCCTCACTGGTCATAAAAGAAGAAGAAATAGTCACTCCCAAACCTTTATTCTTTTTTCCCGATTTGGTTGTTATTACAATTACACCGTTGGCCGCTCTAGAGCCGTATAAAGCAGATGCTGCAGCCCCTTTTAATACGTTAACACTTTCAATATTTTCTTGATCAATTTCCGAAGCTCCGTTACCATAATCAGTAGGTAAGTCGGCTTGATTTGTTGCAGAACTTCCTACGCCATAAACGGTATTGTTAATGGGAATACCATCTACAATAAATAAGGGTCCGTTGTTGTTAATATTTAATGATTTGTCGCCTCTGATAGTAATTCTAGAAGAGCTCGTAATCCCATTTCCAGAGCCTGTAATTTGTACTCCGGACATTTTACCGGTTAAATTTGAAACGAAATTAGCAGAGTTTACTTTATTAATATCATCTGATTTTAATTCCTGAGAGGCATATCCTAAAGCGCGTTTTTCTCTTTTTATTCCTAGAGCAGTTATTACCACCTCTCCTAAAACTACTGAGTCGTCTTGAAGTGTTATTTCTAAATTTTCTTGACGATCTACAACTACTTCTTTAGTTACAAAACCAATGAAGGTAAAAACTAAAGTATTTCCTTTTTCAGTAATAATTGAGAATTTTCCATTGGCATCAGTGATGGTTGTGTTTTTAGTTCCCTTGACTAAAATGGTTGTTCCCATCAGTGGAAATTTAGAAGAATCAGTTACTTTTCCTTGAATAGTTTTTGATTGAGCACTCATTAAATTTGCACAAAATACTAATGTAAGTAAGAGTAAATTTTGTTTTAAAATTTTCATTTTTTTTCTAGTTATGTTTGTGGTGCAAACTTAGAAGTCAGATAACAAGTTCTAATTAAGGAAACTTTAACAATGACGAATTGTTAATTAAGAATTGGTTAGCAATGTTAAGAGTAAGTTTTTTTAATTTCGATTAGTAAAATTTATTTTAAATCTGTTTATAACTACGAAAAGATGTAACTTTGAAAGCGAAATGAATGTCACCTCTCAAATTAAACAGCCCATTTTTAAAGAAATGGAACTTTTTGAAAAAAAGTTCTATGAATCGATGACCTCGCAAGTGGCTTTGTTGAATAGAATTACCTATTACATTGTCAATAGAAAGGGGAAACAAATGCGACCTATGTTTGTTTTTTTAACATCCAAAATGGTTTCAGAAGGCATCGTAAATGACCGAACTTACCGCGGTGCTTGTGTCATAGAGCTGATTCATACTGCAACTTTAGTGCATGATGATGTTGTAGATGATAGCAACAGACGAAGAGGTTTTTTCTCTATTAATGCACTTTGGAAAAATAAAATTGCCGTTTTAGTAGGCGATTATTTATTGTCTAAAGGATTATTACTCTCTATAGATAATGGTGATTTTGATTTGCTTAGGATCATATCTGTCGCTGTGCGCGAAATGAGCGAGGGTGAGCTGCTACAAATCGAAAAAGCCCGAAGACTTGATATTACCGAGGACGTTTATTACGACATTATTCGAAAAAAGACAGCAACACTTATTGCTGCTTGTTGTGCGCTTGGTGCAAAATCTGTAATTGAAGATGAGGTACAGGTGGAAAATATGAGAAAATTTGGTGAGCTTATAGGAATGGCTTTCCAAATCAAAGACGATTTGTTTGATTATACTGATGAAGCCATTGGTAAACCCACCGGAATTGATATTAAAGAACAAAAAATGACTTTACCACTTATTCATGTTTTGAATACGTGTACTTCAAAAGAAAAAAGTTGGTTGATCAATTCTATAAAAAACCACAATAAAGATAAAAAAAGAGTTAAAGAAGTTATTGCATTCGTAAAGAACAACAACGGTTTAGTCTACGCCGAAAATAAAATGATCGAATTTCAGCAGGAGGCCTTATCTCTTTTAGATAATTATCCTGACTCTGAATATAAAGAGGCGCTAATCTTAATGGTTAACTACGTAATTGAAAGAAAAAAATAAATTATAGAATTAGACAATTTATAAGTTTTAATTTTAATTTTTTTTTTATTAAAGATCCTATACTTTATATTATTGTTAATGTATTTTAAGTCAGTAGTTTAATTTTGTTGTTTAGATATTTTTTACTTTTTTTAAATCATCCATGCAACCTTTTTGTCTTCATTCTCGTCTATATAAATAGAAGTCTTATTCAATGTCAAAAAGCAATTAAAACAAGAATAATTTTTTTGCTATTACTATTGAATTTTGTCATTGAAATCATTTATGAAAGTAATCCAATTACATCAACAAGAAAAAGAGTTAATTCAGTTGGCTGTCGAAAATAATCGGCAAGCACAACAGCAGCTTTACACTCAATTTTCTCCTAAAATGTTAAGTGTTTGTCGCCAATATATAAAGGATATACATCAAGCAGAAGACATTATGATGACTGCCTTTATGAAAGTTTTTGTTAACATAAAAAACTTCGAAAACAAAGGAAGTTTTGAAGGTTGGATTAGAAG
>CBDUEE010000049.1:0-14195 GCA_965366105.1 uncultured Flavobacterium sp.
GTTAAGATTTTTGGTGGTCAAGCTGCTATTGCTGGGAACATCATCGTAAGACAAAGAGGTTCAAAACATAATCCAGGTGCTAATGTTTACATCAGTAAAGATCACACACTACACGCAAGAGTAGACGGAGTTGTAATGTTCCAAAAGAAAAGAGATAACAAATCTTATGTATCTATACTTCCATTTGAAGTTGAAGCATAATTGAATTATTTTCAAAATAAAAAAACCTTTAGAGAAATCTAAAGGTTTTTTTTATGCAAAATATTTTACCATTGAGTTCTTCTAACAAATGACTGTCAGCATCGAAGTGCAAATCAACTGAGACGCTTGCAGCGCGATAAAGTAAGAGAAAAGAATATAGTAAAACATTCAACTCCATTTATTATTAAACAAAAAAAACGCCCTAATTAGAGCGTTCATTATAAAATATAGTTCATTAAGGAGTTTTTAACAAAATTCCTAGTGGCCGCGACAGGGTTCGAACCTGCAACCCTCAGAGTCGAAATCTGATATTCTATCCAGTTGAACTACGCAGCCAATTTGATCTTAGATTGCTGATTAACGATTTTAGATTTGTGAATTAAAATTGTTTACAACACTATCATTTAAACCAATAATTTCTTTACAATAGTAGAAATAGTTTTCCCTTCAGCAGTTCCACCTAATTGTGCTGCTGCTAATCCCATTACTTTTCCCATTGATGCAATTCCTGAAGCTCCAGTTTCGGCAATGATTTTAGCAATGACTTGTTCTACCTCTGCTTCGGTTAATTGTGTTGGTAAGAATTTTTCGATAACTGCAATTTGAGCTAATTCTGGCTCAGCCAAATCCATACGGTTTTGCTCTGTAAAAATTCTAGCACTTTCTTTACGAGTTTTAACTAATTTTTGCAGCAATTTAACTTCGTCATCAGTAGAAATTTCTTCTTTTGATCCCGATGCAGTTTGCGCTAATAATATTTCAGATTTAATAGCTCTTAAAGCTTCTAATGCTACTGTATCTTTGGCTCTCATGGCGACTTTGATATCGTCCATGATTAATGTTGATAAACTCATTTTATTTTAGATATTAGATTCTTGATGTTATATTCTCCTTTTTAAATCAAAACTTGAAACGGAAGACTATTTTATGCCCCAGATAGAAATGAAAAGCCTTTTTTTGGGAGAAAATGTATTTTTTCTTGGACTTAAAAAGCGACTTTACAAGCTCTTTTAAGTACTTAGAAAAAAGCATCATCAACAAAAAGCTTGTAATAATAGCTGTATTAAGGCCCGACAAATTTAAAGAAATTTACTGTAATTACCAATAAATTGGCTCCTTCTCATTAGAGAAAAAATAGCCCGAAAATTGAATTTAATTTTCGGGCTACTTACTTTTAGTTTAATTCCTTAATCTACATTATCATGTAAATACGAATTATTTGAGCGCAACTGCAAATCGTTGTTGCTATCTGTTCCTACAGAAATTCTCGAATTTGTATTGTTTGAAGGATTGTTTGAAATGTCTATTCCTAACCTTTTATAAGCTGGTTCTTTTTCATATTCATCAATTTTAGAGACATTGTTATGAAACTTATAATTGAATTCTTTTAGTTTTTTCCTTCTTTCATCTGCTCTCATCCTCAATGAATCTTCGATAGTCATCTCAGTAGGAGGTAAGGTTTCAAAATCAGGAGCTGTATGTAGAGATTTATCAACTTGTTTCATGGTGATATTTAACTCTGCAGGAATAACAACTTCTGGAACTTTAGCAACTGGTTTAGCCATAAAATCTGGCTCTTGATCCATATATTCTTCTAGGGAATATTTGATGATTCCGCTATCACTTAATTCAGTTACAGGAACAAATTGAATCGCTTCGTTGACTTTAATATCATGAACTTCATTCGTTAGTTCGAATGTAACTTTTTTTTCCTGAACCTGCTCCACCGGCTCACTTTTGAAAAGTGGCAAATCAAAAGAGAAAGTAGTTTGCTCTTGTCTTTCAATAACTTTTGGTTGAACTATTTTTTCTGCAACTGGAGAAGTAATTGTAAAATCTATATCAGTAATAGGAGAAACGATTTCAAAAGTCACATCTAAATTTTTAATAAATTCAGACATAACCATTAATTCCTCTTTATTGATTGTAGGTTCTGCAACAACTACCTCAGGAACGAAAGCTAGTTTAGGAGCTACATCAACATCTTCTAATAAGTCAAAAACAACTCTTCCGTTCGAATTAGAAACTTGTGATTCTGTATTCAAATCGAACGCCGTAACAGATCTATTACTTAGATTATGAACACTTCTTTGTTCATCTTCTAGTGTGTGAATTATTTTTTTAGGTTCGGTATTTACAATTTCATTTTGTTGTTCAATATCAAATCCAGTAGCGATTATAGTCACCGCAATAGCATCACCAAGTGATTCATCCTCACCAACTCCCATGATAATATTAGCATTATGACCTGCTTCCACTTGGATGTGATCATTGATTTCTCCAATTTCATCAATTGTAATTTCATTAGTTCCAGAAACGATAAGCAACAATACGTTTTTGGCACCAGTGATTTTATTATCATTCAATAAAGGAGAATCTAAAGCAGAAATAATTGCTTCCTTAGCTCTGTTCTCACCTGAAGAAACAGATGAACCCATTATAGCTGTTCCGCTATTAAACAACACGGTTTTAGCATCTCTTAAATCTATATTTTGCGTATAGTGATGTGTAATCACTTCAGCAATTCCTCTTGAGGCTGTAGCCAAAACTTCGTCGGCTTTTGAAAATCCGGCTTTAAAACCAAGATTACCATATACTTCTCTTAATTTATTATTGTTGATAATAATTAAAGAGTCGACTTGTTTTCGTAATTTTTCGATACCAATTAGCGCTTGTTCTTGACGCACTTTACCTTCAAAAAGAAAAGGTAGCGTTACAATTCCTACGGTAAGAATGTCTCTTTCTTTTGCTAATTGTGCAATTACGGGTGCAGCACCAGTTCCTGTTCCACCACCCATTCCTGCTGTGATAAACACCATTTTAGTATTGCGATCTAACATTTTTTCAATATCAGAAATACTTTCGATTGCAGATTGTTGTCCTACATCAGGATTTGCTCCAGCACCAAGCCCTTCAGTTAGATGAACTCCTAATTGAATTTTATTGGGTACAGAACTACTCTGTAAAGCCTGAGAATCCGTATTACATACGATAAAATCCACACCTTTAATCCCTTGTTTAAACATGTGATTTATGGCATTGCTACCGCCCCCACCTACTCCTATAACTTTTATCACATTTGATTGATTCTTTGGTAAATCAAATGAAATACTTCCAAATTCTGAGTCGCTCATCATTTTATTTGGTTTTTGAAATTGTTATATTATTAATTCTTATATTTTTCAGGCTACGCCTTTTATTCTGCATTATCTAAAAATTCTTTAATTTTATCTACATAACGGTCAAAGAAATTTCGCTGTATTCTGTTTGCTGTAGAATTATCTTTTTCATTTATGGTTTGCTCTTGCTCTTCTTCTACTTTTTGCAAAACTTCTTCTACTGGAGCTTGAACAGCAGCTGGTCTATATACAGGTGCTTTTGTTTGCTCTATAGCATCAATTCGAACTGCACTTTGTGATTTGTTCTCGATGCTTTTCATTACTAATCCTACCACCGTTGCATATAAAGGACTTGAAATCTCTTCATCTGAATTTCCGGCTAAATGCTCGTTTGGATAACCAATTCTAGTATCCATTCCAGTAATATATTCTACTAACTGCTTAATATGCTTTAACTCTGCTCCACCACCAGTAAGAACAATTCCTGCTATTAGTTTTTTGCGAGGATCTTCATGGCCATACGCTTTTACTTCTGTAAAAACTAGATCAACAATCTCTACAACACGAGCATGAATTATTTTAGAAAGATTCTTTAATGAAATTTCTTTAGGCTCTCTGCCTCTTAATCCAGGAATAGAAACAATCTCGTTGTCTTTATTTTCACCAGGCCAAGCTGAACCAAATTTAACCTTTAATAATTCGGCTTGTTTTTCAATTATAGAACATCCTTCTTTAATATCATCTGTAATTACATTACCTCCAAAAGGAATAACCGCTGTGTGGCGAATGATTCCATCTTTAAAAATAGCTAAATCAGTAGTTCCTCCACCTATATCAATTAATGCAACTCCTGCTTCTTTTTCTTCTTGACTTAAAACTGCATCTGCAGATGATAACGGCTCTAACGTTAGCCCTGACAATTCAATTCCTGAACTCTGAATACATCTTCCTACATTGCGAATTGATGCAGCCTGACCTACTACAACATGAAAACTAGCTTCTAATCTTCCACCATACATTCCTATAGGCTCTTTGATTTCAGATTGTCCATCAATTTTAAACTCTTGTGGCAAAACGTGGATGATTTCCTCACCAGGTAACATAGCTAATTTATTAACTTGATCAATTAAAAGCTGAATATCATTTACTCCAATTACTTCCTCAGGATTATGTCTGCTAATGTAATCCGTATGCTGAATACTACGAATGTGCTGTCCTGCAATTCCAACAACCACATCTTTTATTTTATAACCAGAATTAATTTCTGCTTCCTGAACTGCTTGTTGTATGGACAAAATGGTTTTAGTAATGTTATTTACAACACCTCTTGACACTCCTAAACTCTTAGATTTTCCTATACCTAAAATTTCAAGTTTACCATACTCATTCCTCTTGCCTATCATGGCAACAATTTTAGTTGTCCCTATATCTAGACCTACCGCAATATTCTCTTTTTCCATTATCTATTTTTTAGTGCAAACTACTTGTTCCGTAAACCGAAGGTCAATTTTTTTATATTTATACAACGAACTGTCTAAAACTGCTTTTTGAAAAAAAGCTTTGTAATTTTTAAATTTACGCTCTACATTTATCAATCTACCAAAATCTATTTGATAATCAAAATTTCTATTGTGCATTATTAAGCTACCATTTGACATAATTTCAATTCCGATGATGTTTTTTTTCAAAAAGGAATCATCATAAATTATGCGAAACAATGCAGCTAAATTATCGGTATTATTTTTATTTATTTCGCCTGAAACAAGTGGAACCCTCGCAGTAAAATTAGCTGACAACGGCATCGTATTACCTTCGTAATCAATATAAAAAGAATCGTCATTGTAAAAAACTCTAGCTATAGGAGTTTTTTGTTTTACAACTGCTTTTAATACGCCATCAATACTCACATATACATCAGATTTTTCAATCATTCGATGTGAATTGAGGCTTTTTTCCAGCTTATTCAAATCTAAATTAACTTTTTGAATATTGGATACCTCACTATTATTTTCTATTAACAATTTATTAACCGTTTCTTGCTTGACAAAAGGAGCGTTATCTCCGATAAAAACAACCGTTGATTTTAGTAATTTTCTATTTGCATTTCGTTTTGACGTAAATGAAAAAAGAAAAATCACTAATACAAACATTAGTATTAATCGAATATTTGTCCAATTAAATAGTTTCATTTATCGCTTTTTTAATTAATGGCACCAATTCTCCAATATCTCCTGCGCCAATTGTTACAATAATAGTAGCATCACTTTTTAAAATTGTTGGAATTAAATCATTTTTAATGACTAATTTTTTATTAGTATTAATGATTTTGTCCAGTAACCACTGTGAATTTATACCTTCCATTGGTTCTTCACGAGCAGGATAAATATCTAATAAAATAACTTCATCAAAAGCCGATAAACTTTTGGCAAAATCATTTGCAAAATCTCTTGTTCTACTAAATAAATGAGGTTGAAAAATAGCCAAAACTTTTTGCTGTGGATACAATTCTCTTACCGCTTGATTTACTGCGTTTATTTCAGTAGGATGGTGTGCATAATCATCAATATATACCTTATCAACCGTTTTAATTTGATAAGAAAATCTTCTTTTTATTCCTTTAAATGATGCAACTGCTGCAGCAATAGCTTTAGTTGGAGTACCATATAAATTTGCCATTGCTATAGCCATTAAAACATTCATTAAATTATGTCTCCCTGGTAATCCAAAATGTAAATCTTTAATTATTTCTGTTGGAGTTTGCACATCAAAAACATAACTACCATTTCCTATTCTTATATTAAATGCTTTATAAACTGCGTTTTCATTTACTGCACAAACTATACCTTCAATCGGTAAATCTTTAGTAATAAAAAGCTTTGTCTTATCCGTAATTTTAGAAGCAAATTCTATAAAAGATTCTTCCATTGCTTCACTAGTACCATAAATATCCAAATGATCTGCATCCATTGATGTAATACAGGCAATATTAGGATGTAAATGAAGGAATGAACGATCAAATTCATCGGCTTCAACAACTGTTATTGTTTTGCCGCTGCCTATTAAATTAGAATTATAATTTTCTACTATTCCACCAATAAAAGCAGTAACATCGGCTCCACTCTCGTACATAATATGTCCTAAAATTCCGGAAGTCGTTGTTTTTCCATGCGTACCAGCAACTGCAAAACAAAAGGTATCTTTAGTTATTAATCCTAAAACTTCGGCTCTCTTTTTTATTACATAATCTCTTTCTATAAAGTAATTCCATTCTGAATGCGTGATTGGAACTGCTGGTGTAATAATTATTAATGTGTTTTCAATAAAAAAATCTTTTGGTATTAAATCAATCGAATCTTCAAAATGAATTGAAATTCCACTTTCAATTAGTTCATTCGTAAGAGCAGAAGGTGTTTTATCATATCCGCAAACTTGCTTACCCAAATTCTTGAAATAGCGTGCGAGATTACTCATCCCGATTCCTCCGATTCCTATAAAATAGACGTTATGTATTTGATTTAAATTCATTTATAAGGCATAAACTTTTAAAGTCATAAAGTTGAAAGTCGATTGACTTTAAAACGTTGGACTTTGTATTAATTTTATTATCTCTTCAACTATATCTTTTGTAGCATTTGGTCTGGCCAATTTTTTCATATTTAAACTCAAATTATTCTGTAGGTTCTCATCGTGTATTAACTTATTGAAAACCGATTCAAATTTTTCGTCTAACTCACTTTCTTTTATTAGTAATGCTCCCTTTTTATCTGCAATAGCCTTGCCATTTTTAGTTTGGTGATCCTCAGCAACATTAGGCGAAGGAATGAATATTGTAGGCTTACCAACCAAACATAATTCTGAAACAGATGAAGCTCCGGCACGAGAAATTACAAAATCGGCAGCTGCATAAATTAAATCCATTCGGTCTATAAATGAAACCACTTGGACATCTTCTTTCTCTGAAAAATGTCTATATTCTGCCATATAAAAATTCCCGCATTGCCAAAATATTTGAATTCCTGAAGCTAATAGAAAATCTAATTCTTTTTCTATTAACTGATTTATTCTTCTAGAACCTAGACTTCCACCAAGAATTAATAGTGTTTTTTTATTGTCATCCAAGTTGAAATACGAAATTGCTTCACTTCTTTTAGAATCAACATCTAACACATCCTGACGAACTGGATTTCCTGTTAAAACCATTTTTTCTTTCGGAAAAAAACGCTCTAAATTTTCATAAGCAACACATATTTTGTTCGCCTTTTTACTCAACAACTTGTTCGTAATTCCAGGATAGGAGTTCTGTTCTTGAATAACTGTAGGAATACCCGCAATGGCAGCTACTTGTAATAAGGGGCCACTTGCAAAACCTCCAGTTCCAATAACAACATCCGGTTTGAAATTCTTTATTATTGTTCTAGATTTCAACAAACTACTAATCAGCTTTACTGGAAAAAGTGTATTATCAAACGTCAGTCTTCTTTGTAATCCTGCAATCCAAAGTCCAATAATTTTATAACCAGACTGTGGTACTTTTTGCATTTCCATTTTATCCTTGGCACCAACAAAAAGAAACTCAGCATCTGGAAAACGAGCCTTCAATTCATTTGCAATAGCAATTGCAGGATAGATATGTCCTCCTGTTCCTCCGCCACTTAATATGAATTTGTATGGTCTCATTTTTTTAAATTATTGAGTTACTAATATTTTATAAATTATAATTATTAAAAGCTACTTATTTAATACAGCTTGCAATGGATTTATTGCTTTATCTTCGATAGAATATTCTTCCCCTGCAACATATTCCTCTTCTAATTCTCTATCAATTAATTTTTGTAAAGCTTCTTCTCTTTTGGCAGCTTCTTTCAATTCTTGAGTAATTTCTTCTTCTTTTTTGGTAACCCCAATAATGATACCTAACGCAATACAAGTCATCCAGATTGATGTTCCTCCACTACTTATCAAAGGCAACGTTTGACCGGTAACTGGCAATAATTCTACCGCTACAGCCATATTGATCATGGCTTGAAAAATCATTGGAAATCCCAATCCTATTACTACGAGTTTTCCAAAGAGCGTATTGGCTTTATGTGACGCAATTACAAATCGAAAAAGCAACAACAAATACAAGGACAAAACACCTAACCCACCTATTAAACCGTATTCTTCAACAATTATTGCATAAATAAAATCCGAAGAAGATTGAGGTAAAAAGTTTTTCTGAACACTTTTCCCAGGTCCTAATCCATAAATCTTTCCTGAAGCAATAGCTATTTTTGCCTTTTCTATCTGATAATCATCTTCATCTGGTTTATCAGTACTAAAATTTTCAATCCTACTCTCCCAAGTTCCTACTCTATTAAAGAATTTAGCATCAGGAAAAGCTTTTGAAATCAATATAAAAAAAGCAAGAAATATAATTCCTGAACCTATAATCATTCCCAGGTACTTCATGGGATACTTACCTATGAATGCCAACATCAATATCATCGAAAAAATTAATGCCGTCGTAGAAAAATTCGAAGGAAGTATAAACATTAAAGTAACAAAAACGGGGAGCCACAGTTCTTTTAATGATTCTACAAAATCAATCGGTTTCTCTCTCGTTTTTGACAAATAACGCGCCACAAATACAAACAAAACTAATGCTGCAAAAGCAGACGGTTGAAACGAAATCCCAACAAATGGAATCTGAAGCCATCTACTAGCATTCGCTCCACCTATGACCGTTCCTTTTATCATTGTAAATGCTAAAACTACCCATACTACGGGCAACAACCATTTAGAGATAGATCTAAAATAGTGATAAGGCACTTTATGAATATAATAAACAATGAAAAACCCACAACCAATATGCGCCAAATGTTTTACTAAATACCCTAAAGTATTTCCTGTTCCATGACCCAAATAAGCTAAATTACTGCTGGCGCTTAAAACAGGCATAAACGAAAACAAGGCTAATAAGGCCACAAATGACCAAATACCTTTATCTCCTTTTAAATTGCCTATTAATTGTTTCATATTATTATTTATTCAAAATTTTGTATGCTGTATTCCTCACATTATAAATACTTAACCGCTTGTTTAAATTGATTCCCTCTGTCCTCATAGCTTTCAAATAAATCAAAACTTGCACAGGCAGGTGATAACAATACAGTATCGCCTTTTTCAGTTAGGCGTTGTGCCATTTTTACTGCATCATTCATATTATCTACTTCGACCATGATGTCAACCACATTTCCAAAAGCATCTATGATTTTTTTGTTATCCACTCCAAGACAAATAATTGCTTTGACTTTCTCGCGAACTAATGCCATTAATTCGTTATAATCATTTCCTTTATCTACGCCACCCGCTATCCAAACTGTTGGAGCATTCATGCTGTCAAGAGCATAAAAAGTAGCATTTACATTAGTCGCCTTAGAATCATTAATATATTCAACATTCTGAATTTTCAATACTTTTTCTAAACGGTGCTCCACTCCTTGAAAATTAGAAAGACTCTCTCTAATTGTTGCCTTTCTTATTTGCATTAATTTTGCCACAGAGGTTGCTGCCATTGCGTTTTTCATGTTATGTTTTCCTTCTAAGGCAATGTATTCTGTATCCATTGTAAACTCTTCTTGACTAATTTTAATTTCCATTTTGTTGTTTTTTATGTAAGCTCCTTCGCTGAAAGTTTTAGTCAATGAAAAAGGAATTAATTTTGCTTTTATTGGGTGTGTTTTTAACCATTCGTTTATAGCCTCATCATCTGCATCATATATAAGGAAATCATCCTCAGTTTGATTCATTGTTATTCTAAATTTTGAATCAATGTAATTTTCATATTTATAATCATATCGATCTAAATGATCTGGACTAATATTCGTAATTATGGCAATATGCGGTTTAAAATCTACTATTCCATCCAGTTGAAAACTACTTAGCTCCAGCACATACGAATCGTATTTATTATCAGCAACTTGCCAAGCAAAACTTTTCCCTATATTCCCACCCAATCCTGCATTCAATCCAGCGGATTTCAACAAATGATGGGTAAGCATTGTAGTAGTAGTTTTGCCATTACTACCCGTTATTCCAATAATTGTTGCATTTGTAAAAGGAGCAGCAAACTCAATTTCTGAAATTACTGGAATTCCTTTCTCCCGAAGTTTTTTTACCATTGGTGATTTATCCGGTATTCCCGGACTTTTCATCACTACATCGGCATTCAGAATCAAATCATCAGTATGCTTTTCTTCCTCCCATTCAATGCCATTAATAAGAAGAACCTCTTTATAATTACCTTTTATTTTCCCAAAATCAGATACAAAAACATCATATCCTTTTTTCTTACCCAGAATAGCAGTTCCTACTCCGCTTTCTCCTCCTCCTAAAATTACTAATCTCATACTATCTTAATTTTAGAGTAATAATTGATAAAATGGCAAGCATGATTGCAACAATCCAGAACCGAGTTACGATTTTACTTTCATGGTATCCTTTTTTCTGATAATGGTGATGTAACGGAGACATTAAAAATATTCTTCGGCCTTCGCCAAAGCGTTTTTTTGTATATTTAAAATAACTTACTTGTAGCACTACAGATAGATTTTCGACCAGAAAAATTCCGCATAACAATGGAATCAACATTTCTTTCCGTACTGCAATTGCTAGCACAGCAATAATTCCTCCAATGGTTAAACTTCCTGTATCTCCCATAAAAACAGAAGCTGGATAGGAGTTATACCATAAAAATCCGATAAGAGCTCCAACAAACGCAGCTATAAAAACAGTCATTTCTCCTGAATGAGGGATATACATAATATTGAGATAATTGGAAAAAATAATATTTCCCGAAACAAAGGTAAATATCCCCAATGCGAGCACTGAAACTGCAGAAGTTCCGGCAGCAAGCCCGTCAATTCCATCTGTTAGATTAGCACCATTTGAAACTGCAGTAATAATAAAAATAACTACCGGTATAAAAACCAACCAAGCCCATTTTTCATAACCATCACCAGTCCAAGCTAATAATTCAGCATAATCAAATTCATTGTTTTTAAAGAAAGGAATTGTAGTTACTGTAGATTTCTCTTCAACTGGTGCTTGAACAATAACATTCTCTGTTGTTACTCTAAAAATATTAGCTTTACCAGTATCTTGTCTTACCGTAACTGCTGGACTAAAATAAAGTACAGATCCAACAATCAAACCCAAACCTACTTGACCAAAAACTTTAAAAATTCCCTTTAACCCCTTTTTATCTTTCTTAAAAATTTTGATATAATCATCTATAAATCCAATAGTCCCCATCCAAAGTGTAGTTACTATCAATAAAACAATATAAATATTATGCAATTTTGCAAAAAGTATAACAGGAACCAGCGTAGCGAAAATTATAATTAATCCACCCATCGTAGGGGTTCCTGCTTTTTCGTTTTGACCAGCTAATCCTAACTCACGAACAGTTTCACCTACTTGTTGTCTTTGTAGAAACTGAATAATTCTTTTACCATAAATAGTAGACAACAGCAACGATAACATAAATGCTAATGCTGATCTAACAGTAATGTATTGAAAAACTCCTGTACCAGAGATATCCAATGTTTTGTCTAGATATTCAAATAAATAATATAGCATATATGATTATGAGTTAGTTGATTATTTATTAAGTTGTTCTAAAATTTCCTTTATCGTTTCCATATCGTCAAAATGGTGGCGAACGCCTTTTACATCTTGGTAGGTCTCATGCCCCTTACCAGCAATTAATATAATATCATTAGGTTGAGCAAGTTGACAAGCCGTTTTTATGGCTTGTTTTCTATCTGTAATGCTTAATAATTTTTTATAGTTTTGAGGCGCTACACCTTGTTCCATTTCGCTGATAATAACCTCGGGATCCTCGTCTCTTGGATTATCAGAAGTAAATATCGCTTTATCACTCAATGTCGTTGCGATATCAGCCATAATAGGCCGTTTGGTTTTATCTCTATTTCCTCCGCAACCTACAACGGTAATTAATTGTTCGTTTTTTGTACGAATAGCATTGATTGTTTTCAACACATTATCTAAGGCATCTGGTGTATGTGCGTAATCTACAATTGCAGTAATATTCGTTGTAGAAACTATAAACTGGAAACGTCCCGATACACTTTCTAAATCAGATAATAATCGAAGGACTTCCAAACTTTCCATGCCTAACTCAATAGCAGTACCATAAATGGCTAATAAGTTATAGGCGTTAAAAGTTCCTATTAACTTTACCCATACTTCATTTCCGTTTATCTTTAGTAATAAGCCTGACAATTGATTTTCTAGAATCTGTGCTTTATAATCAGCATACGATTTTAGAGCATAGGTACGTTTTCTTGCTGCAGTATTCTGAAGCATAACCGTTCCATTTTTATCATCAATATTTGACAATGCAAAAGCTGTTTTAGGCAAATGATCAAAAAATGATTTTTTTACATCTCTATATTCCGCAAACGTAGGATGGTAGTCTAAATGATCGTGAGATAAATTTGTAAATATGCCACCAACAAAATGCAAAGCTTCTGTTCTTTTTTGATGAATTCCATGCGAGCTCACTTCCATAAAGCAGTATTCTACACCACTATCTACCATCTCTTTTAGATAATGATTAATGGTAATCGAATCAGGAGTTGTATGCGTTGCATTATGCTCCACTTTATCAACTACAATTTTTACTGTAGAAAGTAAGCCCACTTTAAAACCAGCTTTTTGAAATAGCTGAAACAACAAAGAAGCTATAGTAGTTTTACCATTCGTACCCGTGATTCCAACTAACTTTAAATGCTGAGAGGGATCTCCATAATAATTAGCAGCCATAAAAGCTAAAGCGACATTCGTATCTTTTACCTGAACATAAGTAACTCCTTTTTCAATACTTAAAGGAAAAGTTTCGCATATTACAGCAACTGCTCCTTTCGTAATTGCTTTTTCAATAAAATCATGACCATCAGAAATAGCCCCACGTATAGCCACAAAAATAGCATGAGCTCCGATTTTTCTAGAATCGAAATCCATTTTATCTATAGTAACATCGGTCGAACCTTTTACGGCCTCGATAGCTACTTTATACAATATATCTTTTAGTATACTCATGATAATTCTAGTAATATCGTTGTGTTTTTTACTAAATTCTGTCCAGCTTCTACTGATTGTTTTTTTACTTTTCCTACTCCAAGCACTCTTACTTTTAAACCTAAATTACCCAATAATGCTACTGCATCCATTCCTGACATACCTTTTAGATTAGGAATTAATTGTTGCTTTTTATGAGATTTTACAAAATAAGAATCGTAATCACTTTCTTGTTTTGCTATTTTTCTATCTAAGTTTTTAATTTCATTTGTTGATGGCGCATCCGTAAATATTTTTTGTGCTATTCTTTTAAAAACAGGCCCAGCAACATCAGCACCATAAAAATTATTGAGAGCCGTATTAGGTCTATGAACTACAACTATACAAGAATATTTAGGTTGGTCTGCCGGAAAATAACCTACAAATGAAGAAGCATAATACATTCCAGATCTGCCACTTTTCCCATAATCTCCTTGTGCCGTACCTTTTTTTCCCGCCATTGAAAAATCTTTCGAATACAATTTAGATCCTGTTCCTTTTTTAACTACATTCTCTAAAACCGCACGCAATTTTAAAATAGTAGATTGCGAACAAATTCTTGGATTTAAAACTTCTTTATCGTATTTTTTTATGGTTCTATTCCATTCTTTAATTTCAGAAACGAACTGAGGTTTCACCATTTCCCCATTATTTGCAACAGCATTATAAAAAGCCAATGTTTGCATAGGTGTAATTGAGACGCCATATCCAAAAGCCATCCAAGGCAGCGAAATATTAGACCAATGTTTG
>CBDUEE010000050.1:0-13904 GCA_965366105.1 uncultured Flavobacterium sp.
GTATTGAGTTTCCTTGTGAAATTACAAAATTAGCAGTTACATTTTTTGTTCCTGAGTAGCTTAAAAATGCTTCAACAGGAAATTTATTTTTATGAAAGACATATTTATTGACATTTAATTGATTGATTTTAAAATCTAAAAATGACGTTGTATCACCTACAATTATTGGGTACACTTTATTTTCAGTACCAAAACTATAGACATAATCATTACCAGAAGTTTGATTTCCATCACTGATTAAAATCGTCGGATAATTGGTGTTTTTATAAATGCTTTTAAGATTTTTGGCAACAACATCAATGTTAGTTTGTGTTCCTTTAAAAGTAAATTTATCTGAGGATTCAAAATCTTCTGAAAACTGATAGGATTGAACCTCAAATTTTTCTTGAATATCCTTATTCGAAATAATTTTTTTATATAATTGTTCAACTTCTTTATTCACATTCAAAAATGAAATGGAACTAGAATTATCAATCACGACAGGCAAAGGTGTTTTTACAATTTCTAATCTATTTTTGGTTATTATTGGATTAATAAGCAATAAAAAAATAGAAAAAATGGTTAAAAAACGTAAAAAAGCCAAAAACAAATTCACTTTAGATTTGTTTTTGGCTTTGTAGATATATTGAAAATAGGATAAACCGCTAGCTATTAATAAAGAAACCAGTAATAATAGTATTGCAGTTGTTGTCATATTTTATAGTATATAGAAATTCATTTTCAGTTTTGATTACAAAAAACTAAAAACGAATCACTTTTTATTAAGTAAGCATTCCTCCACAAACGTTCATAACTTGACCCGTTACGTAACCGCTCATGTCTGAAGCGAAGAACAGACAAGCATTAGCTACATCTTCAGTAGTTCCGCCACGTTTTAACGGAATTCCATCTCTCCAACCTTTTACTACATCTTCGTTTAATTTTGCAGTCATTTCAGTTTCAATAAAACCTGGTGCAATTACATTACAACGAATGTTGCGCGATCCTAATTCTAATGCTACCGATTTAGAAAAACCAATAACTCCCGCCTTAGAAGCAGCATAATTTGTTTGTCCGGCATTTCCTTTTACTCCAACTACAGAACTCATATTAATGATAGATCCCGCACGTTTTTTAAGAAAAGTTTTCTGAATTGCTTTTGTCATGTTGAAAACTGATTTCAAGTTTACATCCATTACTTGGTCAAAATCTTGTTCAGACATGCGCATTAACAAATTGTCTTTGGTAATTCCGGCGTTGTTGATCAAAATATCTACTGTTCCAAACTCAGCATTAACCGCATCAACAAGCGTTTGCGCTTCATTAAAATCAGCTGCGTTAGATTGATACCCTTTCGCTTTAATTCCAAGTGCATTCAATTCATTTTCTAATGCCATAGCTGATTCTACAGATGAACTGTAAGTAAAAGCAATATTTGCTCCGTGTTTTGCAAAAACTTCTGCAATTCCTTTACCTATTCCACGACTTGCGCCTGTAATTATAGCTACTTTTCCTTCTAGTAATTTCATATTCAAAACTTATTTTAATTTTTATTTGAAGCTATTCCTGCTATCCGCTACAATCTTTTATTTTTTTAAATAAAAAAATAAAAGGATTTCCACTTCTATCAGGGCTATCTTATATCTGTCAAATATAGAATATTTACTTTTTTAAAAAAAATACAAAACCATATACATTAATAAAAATACTAGCTTTTAAATTTTAATAATTCGATTCACCCATTTATCCCAAAAATTAGCATAAATAGCTATTAATGTAAAAACAAATAAGAACAAGTGATACCAAGCATTACTAATCAAATCTAAAAAGTTCAACTTTCCATCTGCAAAGCTTAATATCAAAAGTACTTGAGCTCCATAAGGTAATATTCCTTGAATAACACAAGAAAAAATATCAAGTATAGTCGCCGTTTTCTTTGCACTCAAATTGTATTCATCATTAATTTCTTTTGCAATACTTCCTGTAATCACAATAGAAACGGTGTTATTAGCGATTGCTAAATTGGTTAATCCAACTAAAACACCAATTCCTGTCTGCGCCGATTTCTTACTCTTTATTCGCTTTTTAACTTGATATAAAACGTAATCAATTCCTCCCGCTTTATCCACCATCGCAGCTAAACCACCTGAAAGCATAGAAAGTAAGAATATTTCTGTCATACTGGTAAAACCTTCATATATTTTTTGGGTAAAAACCATAAGCGTAAAATTACCGTCAAAATAACCTATAATTCCCGCTAACAATGTTCCTATAATTAAGGTAGAAAATACATTAATTCCAGAAACTGCTAATACAATAACGAGTATATAGGGTATAATAGCAATCCAATTAAAATCAGTTTTAGGTATGGCAACGGAAACAATTTCTGAGTTTAAACCCAAATAGAAAAATACTGCAATTGTAATTATAGCAGCTGGAAAAGCAATAAATAAATTAATTTTAAACTTGTCTTTGAGTTTACAACCTAAAGATTGTGTTGCCGCAATAGTGGTGTCCGAAATCATAGAGAGATTGTCTCCTAACATAGAACCACCCAATAATGCACCCGAAATCAAAGGTAATGAAGCACCACTTTTATCCGCTAAACTCACAGCTATAGGACCAATTGCAACAATTGCCCCAACAGAAGTACCAGTTGCTGTAGATAAAAATGCGGCAATCAAAAAAATACCTAAAGGAAAATAAGCAACATCAATATTGTTTATTCCCAAATTTACAACAGCATCTACTCCACCAGTAGCTTTACTCACTACAGCAAAAGCACCAGCAAGTAAATAAATAAGACACATCGTCATTATTTTACTTTCTCCACAACCAGCAATCAGCGTATTCACCTTATCTTCTGTAGAAGATTTAAAAAGTAGGAAAGCCGCAATTATTCCAATTAAAACAGCAATTGGAGACGGGAAAGCATAAAAATCATCTAGCCAAATACCAACTCCTAAAAAAGTAGCAATAAAAATAAATAAAGGAATTAATGCGAATGGATTACCATTATTTTTACCTTGTTTAGTCATAATCATTTTTTAAATTAAAGGGCTATGACGAAAAACAAAAAAGCAAAACAGGAATAAAAAAAACAACATTTTTTCCAAAGGATTTGGCTTATCGTTTTAGCACCTTGCTCGTTGTTGCAGGTTGCTATCTCCTTTTAAGAGATTCGTGATAACGGTGGCAAAAATAGCATTTATTCTATTATAAAAACAACTAAAAAAATATTTATAATTTTAAAACAAAAAAGGCTTTACCGAAGTAAAACCTTTTAAAATGTAATTGTATTTTTTATAGAAATAACTTAAAAAGCTACATTCCATTTTGGTAATCTTCCATTTTCATCTAAGAAATTTTGTAAAACTTGTGCTTCTACAAATGTTGGAATTACTTTAGAATCATCATTAAAAGTCTCATACCAAACTACTTCAAGTGTGCTAATGTCTTCTTTTTTCATTTGTGCTGGCCAAGAATATTTTCTTCCTGTTTTAGCGAATTGGTGTCCTTCAACTATTTTGTCATTCAAACCACCATTTTTAATTTTCAAAGTTCCGTCATTTTGAACAGTCCCAGTAGAACCAACCATAATTAACTCTTTTACTTCACCAACTGCATAAACCAAAAACACACCAGATCCTTCAGATGCATTGCAAACTTCTGCTAAACTATCTTCTGCTGTAAATGAAAACTGATTGGTAACTTTGAATTTTTCTAACTCCTTGTACATATATTATATTTTTATTTGAATTGGTCTTCGTACATAAAACTCACAAAAATCGAGAGAGTCATCTAAACCATTCGTTTACGTTTGTTATTTATCAAAAATAAATCTGTCAAACAGTATTTTTAATAAAGTGCAAAGGTATTCTTTAATTCCATTCTATAATAAAAAAGCCCCACAAAATGTGAGGCTTTTAAAATTTTTATATTTTGAAAAAGATTATCCTAAAACTTCTTTTACTTTTTTACCAATTTCAGCTGGAGAATCTACTACGTGAATACCACATTCTCTCATAATTTGTTTTTTGGCTTCAGCAGTATCATCAGATCCACCAACAATTGCACCTGCATGCCCCATTGTACGTCCTGCTGGAGCAGTTACTCCTGCGATGAAACCTACAACTGGTTTACGGTTTCCGTCAGCTTTAATCCAATGAGCAGCATCCGCTTCTAATTGTCCACCGATTTCACCGATCATTACGATACATTCTGTTTCTGGGTCATTCATCAATAATTCTACTGCTTCTTTTGTTGTAGTTCCAATAATTGGATCTCCACCAATTCCGATAGCAGTTGTGATTCCTAAACCTTGTTTTACTACTTGGTCAGCCGCTTCGTAAGTTAAAGTTCCTGATTTAGAAACAATACCAATAGTTCCTTTTTTGAAAACAAAACCTGGCATAATACCAACTTTAGCTTCACCTGGAGTAATAATTCCTGGACAGTTTGGACCTATTAATCTTGCATTTCTTTCTTTAACGTAACTGTTTGCTTTTATCATGTCAGCAACAGGAATTCCTTCTGTAATTGCAATAATTACTTTAATACCTGCATCTGCAGCTTCCATAATCGCATCAGCTGCAAAAGCTGGCGGAACGAAAATGATAGTTGTGTCAGCTCCTGCTTGTTCAACAGCATCTTTTACAGTATTAAAAACAGGTCTGTCTAAATGAGATGTTCCTCCTTTTCCTGGAGTTACACCACCAACAACGTTTGTTCCGTACTCAATCATTTGAGAAGCATGGAAAGTCCCTTCACTTCCTGTAAAACCTTGAACAATTATTTTGGAATCTTTATTAACTAAAACACTCATGATATATTATTTTATGTAGTTTTTAAAATGGTTATGCAAAAGTATAAAATAGTAAGCACTAAATTGGCATTAGCTATTCATATTTTTGGCACTAAATTAGTATAATTGGCTTATTTGATAGCCTCGAAACAACTTGCTGTCTTTTATTTGCCATATAATGAAAAAATGTGCTAATAACATTTCCTCTCTTGGATTCTCAATCGTTTTCACGAAATGATCATAACGTACCGAAACCATATCGTTTTCGCTAATAATATGACTAATGCGAACCTTAGAACGCACATAGGCTTTGCTTAAATCATTAGACAAATTTAATAAGGAATTATAATTATGCTCCACAAAACCTGTACTGCTATTCCATTCAACAAGTACGTCTGGATGCAAAAAATCCTTCATAACCTCACTATCAATTAACGCATCCGATTTGTAAAACTTCTTAACGATTTCTTTAGCAGACATAATTATTTTATTTTATTTAAAATTTCTGGAATCTTTTTGATATTTGCCAGTTGTTTCAATTTTTCTCTTGATTCTTCAATTGGAGTACCAAAGTAAGATTTACCTCCTTCAACTGATTTTGTAACTCCCGTCTGACCTAGAATAACTGCTTTAGCACCAATTGTTATTCCGCTTGTTGTCCCTACTTGTCCCCAAATCGTTACTTCGTCTTCAATAATTACACAACCTGCAATTCCTGTTTGAGAAGCGATTAAACATTTTTTTCCTATCACCGTATCATGCCCTACATGCACTTGATTGTCAATTTTTGTTCCTTCTCCAATAGTTGTATCACCAGTAACTCCTTTATCAATGGTGCAAAGTGCTCCAATGCCTACATTATCTTGAATGACTACTCTTCCTCCAGATAGTAACTGATCAAATCCTTCCGCTCGTTTTTTATAATAAAAAGCATCCGCACCCAGAACCGTTCCTGCATGGATAATTACATTGTCACCAATAACGGTATGATCGTAAATAGAAACATTTGAATGTATCAAACAGTTTTTACCAATAACAACATAATTTCCAATAAACGTATTTGGCTGAATAATAGTTCCTTCTCCTATAGTAGCAGTAGTAGCTATTGAAAAATTTGAAAATTGAAAAGGCTTGAAATAATTTGTCAATTTATTAAAATCTCTAAACGGATCATCTGATATTAATAATGCTTTTCCTTCTGGACAATCTACATTTTTATTAATTAAAATAATTGTAGCTGCTGAATTTAAAGCTTTATCATAATATTTTGGATGATCTACAAACACAATATCGCCCGATTCAACAACATGAATTTCATTCATTCCTGTTACTGGAAAATTTTTATCACCTACGAATTCACAGCCGATGATATTTGCAATTACTTCTAAAGAATAAACCTTTGGGAATTTCATACTTTTTATTAGAAAATGTTTCAATTAAAAAGTGTGATAATTATTCAATTATCACACTTTCTAATTATCAAATTATTTACTCTTTTACGCGTTCCATGTAATTCCCAGAGGTAGTATCAATTTTGATTTTATCTCCTTCATTGATAAACAAAGGTACATTCACTGTTGCACCAGTTTCTACAGTTGCAGATTTTGTAGCGTTAGTAGCAGTATTTCCTTTAATTCCAGGTTCAGCATAAGTAACTTCAAGCACTACAGATGCTGGCATATCTACTGAAAGTGGTAAATCAGTTTCTGTATTAATACTTATCATTACATTTTCTCCTTCTTTCAATAAACCTGGAGAATCTAAAATATTTTTATTTAATGTAATTTGTTCGAAAGTTTCTGTATTCATAAAATGAAACTCATCACCTTCTGGATATAAAAATTGAAATTTATGGTTTTCAACTCTTACTTCTTCAATTTTATGTCCCGCAGAAAAAGTATTGTCTAATACTCTACCATTAGTTAAACTTCTAAGTTTTGTTCTAACAAAAGCAGGACCTTTACCTGGTTTTACATGAAGAAATTCAACGATTTTATATATATCATTATTGAATTTAATGCACAATCCGTTTTTAATATCTGATGTTGATGCCATTTTTTTACTTTTGACTACTAGCTTTTGCTATTAGCGATTTATATTTAATTATTTGTTTTATTTTAGTACTAATAGCTTAAAGCCAAAAGTTTTTTTAATAATTTCCAGAATATCCTTTCATTACTCCTCTTGATGAATTTCTAATAAAATCGATAATTTCATCTCTTTCCGGTGAAGCTTCCATCTCTGCTTCAATAATACCTAATGCTTGAGTGGTGTTGTAATTTTTTTGGTATAATATTCTATATATACCTTGGATTTCTCTTATTTTTTCAGAAGAAAAACCACGTCTTCTTAATCCTACTGAATTAATTCCCACATAGGATAAAGGTTCTTTTGCAGCCTTTGTATAAGGAGGTACATCTTTTCTCAAAAGGGAACCGCCGGAAATCATAGCATGATCTCCTATACTTATAAACTGATGCACTGCTGATAATCCTCCTATTATTGCATAATTACCTACGGTTACATGTCCTCCTAAAAGTACGCCATTTACAATAATGACATTGTTACCTATATGACAATCGTGAGCAATATGTGCTGTTGCCATTACAAGACAATTATCCCCTAAAGTAGTTTGTCCTGATGCAATTGTTCCTCTATTGATGGTTACGCATTCTCTAATGGTACAATTATCTCCAATTATCGCTAAAGAATCTTCTCCTCCAAACTTTAAATCTTGAGGAACTGCTGAAATTACAGCACCTGGAAATATATTACAATTTTTTCCAATTCTCGCTCCCTCCATTATGGTAACATTAGAACCAATCCAGGTTCCATCCCCAATAACTACGTTATTATGAATGGTGGTAAATGGCTCAATGACTACATTTTTGGCTATTTTGGCGCCTGGATGTACGTATGCTAGTGGTTGATTCATCAGCTATTTTTTATATTTTACATTTTTCAGAAAAAAATTATTATCAATTATTTATTAAAAATAACTCAAATATTTTTTATCCAAATCTATTATTTTTTTGCAATTTGTGCCATTAATTCTGCCTCAGCGACTAGTTTTCCATTAGCATAAGCATTCGCTTGCATGTGGCAAATTCCTCTTCTGATGGGCGTTATTAAATCACATTTAAAAATTAAAGTATCACCAGGCAGTACTTTTTGCTTGAACTTAACATTGTCAATTTTCATGAAATAAGTCAAATAATTCTCAGGGTCTGGAACGGTACTCAAAACAAGAATTCCTCCTGTTTGCGCCATGGCTTCTACAATTAAGACACCTGGCATTACTGGAGCTTCTGGAAAATGTCCCACAAAGAAATTTTCATTCATGGTAACATTTTTCATCCCTACAACATGACTTTCAGACATTTCGATGATTCTGTCAATTAATAAAAATGGAGGTCTGTGAGGAAGTACCGACATGATTTTATGAATATCCATCAAAGGTTCAAGGTTTAAATCATAAACAGGAACATAATTTCTTTGTTCTATTTTTATAATTTTCGCCATTTTTTTTGCAAACTGAGTATTTACAAAATGCCCGGGCTTATTGGCTATAACTTTACCTTGTATTTTTGTACCAATTAAAGCTAAATCTCCAACTACATCAAGTAGCTTATGCCTTGCAGCCTCATTTGGATAATGTAAAGTAAGATTATCTAAAATTCCGTTTGGGTTAACAGTAATTTTGTCTTTACCAAAAGCGATTTTTAAATTCTCCATCGTAGCCGAAGAAATCTCTTTATCAACATAAACGATAGCATTGTTCAAATCACCACCTTTTATTAGCCCATTTTCTAATAATGATTCTAATTCATGTAAAAAGCTAAAGGTTCTAGATTGTGATATTTCAGTTTTAAAATCAGCAATACTTTTCATGTTTGCATTTTGTGTACCTAAAATTTTAGTACCAAAATCAACCATAGTAGTTACACAGTAATGATCGCTTGGCATTACTAATATTTCACTTCCAGAAGCTTCATCAGTAAATGAAATTACTTCTTTCACTACATATACGTTTCTTTTTGCACTTTGCTCTTCAATTCCTACTGACTCAAGCGCTTCAACAAAATATTTAGAAGAACCATCCATAATAGGAAGTTCTGAAGCGTTTAATTCGATAATAATATTGTCTAAATCACAACCAACTAATGCAGCAAGTACATGTTCTGGAGTTTGAATTTTAACACCACGTTTCTCTAAGTTTGTTCCTCTTTGCGTATTTACGACATAATTCGCATCAGCTTCGATAACAGGATGTCCCTCTAGATCTATTCGAACAAAAGTAAAACCATTATTCACCGGGGCAGGTTTAAAAGTCATTTTTACTTCTTTACCTGTATGCAGTCCAACTCCTGTTAATGAGATTTCTGTTTTGATGGTCTTCTGTTTAACCATTGTTTCCATTTTTTTGGTTTAATATTTGTTTCTTTAATTCTTTTATTTCGGCAACAATTTTAGGTAAGTTCTTGAAATGAACAAACGATTTACTAAAATTATTGTAACCAAATGCAGGGCTTCCTTGCAAAATTTCATTATCCTTTATATTCTTACCTATGCCCGATTGCGCTTGTATTCTAACATTATCACCAATATGTAAATGACCCGCAATTCCAACTTGGCCACCAATCATTGCATTTTTCCCAATTTTAGTAGAACCTGCAACTCCTGTCTGAGCAGCAATTACAGTATTCTCTCCAATTTCTACATTATGTGCAATCTGGATTTGATTGTCTAATTTTACTCCTTTTCTTATTATAGTAGATCCCATTGTAGCTCTATCTATAGTAGTGCAAGAACCTATATCTACATTATCTTCGATAATTACATTGCCTATTTGCGGAATAGTTGTGTATGTTCCGTCAGGATTTGGTGCAAAACCAAAACCATCTGAACCAATTATAGCCCCAGAATGAATTTTACAATTGTTTCCAATAATCGTTTCGGAATATATTTTTGCACCGGCAAATAATGTAACATTATCTCCTATGACCACATTATCACCTATAAAACAATTAGGATAAATTTTTACATTGTTTCCTAAAATAACATTTTCTCCTATATAACTAAAACTCCCCAAATATAGGTTTTCTCCATGTATTACAGTCGGAGAAAGAAATGAAGGTTGCTCTATTCCGCTTTTATGCTGTTTTACTTCATTGTAAAATTCCAATAATTTAGAAAATGCTGCATAAGCATCTACTACTTTTATTAGTGTGGTGTTCAAAGCAGACTCTGGCAAAAAAGTATTATTCACAATTGTTACTGAAGCTTTTGTGGAGTAAATATAGTTAAGATATTTAGGATTCGACAAAAAAGTAAGTGACCCCTCAGTTCCGTCTTCGATTTTTGATAATCTAAAAACTTCTACCATTGGATTCCCAATTACTTCTCCTTCTAAAATACCCGCTATTTGTTGTGCTGTAAATTTCATTGCGACAAAAATATAAAAAAATAGATTTTAAATGGTCTTTTATAATAGTTGTTTTGGAAAACAGATATAATACTTGGTCACCAATTTAGATAATGATTTTAAATTCAGTTGATCTGAAGATTCAATTACATCCTCTACTGTGTTATCTTTTTTCAAAATTCGTATGGGTTCCGCTTCCTTATTGTAAGCTTGGTTTTTTATTTTTCCTTTAAAAATAAAATAATTAGCTTCAAGTAACGAAATATTATTTTCTAAGGCAAAGCGTTCTTTCAAAGGTTGTAATTCTTCGATCGATACTTTTTCATTTGTTAATTTTATTTTCAATAAATCTCTATTAACAATCATTTTACTTAATGACGATACTATAAAGTCGTCTTGTTTTTGCCAAGATTTTAAAGCTCCAATAATATCAAAATCATCTAATTGAGCGAATAAATCTAATGTTCTAGCATCAAAGGTATCTAATGTTACTTTGTTTTGCATAAAAAACAATAATGGCTCACTACAAGGCAATTGAACTCCTTTTAAAGTTAATTCTTTGGCGCGTTTTAATATTCTCATTAAAATCAATTCGGCTACTAAACTCGTTTTATGTAAGTACGCTTGCCAGTACATTAAGCGTCTAGACATTAGAAACTTTTCTACGGAATAAATTCCTTTTTCTTCAATAACTAAATAATCATCAACAACATTCATCATTTGAATCAATCGTTCCGAGTTCACATTTCCTTCAGCAACACCGGAGTAATAGCTGTCACGCTTCAAATAATCCATGCGATCCATGTCTAGCTGGCTAGAAATTAATTGAAGCATGAATTTACGATGATATTCTCCCTTAAAAACCTGAATGGCTAAATGCAACTGTCCATTAAATTCTACATTCAATTGATTCATGAACAACAATGAAATTTGCTCATGATGCACATCTTCCACAATACTTTTTTCCATTGCATGCGAAAAAGGGCCATGTCCTATATCGTGCAGTAAAATTGCAATATACAAAGCGTTTTCCTCCTCTGGAGAAATAAGAATCCCTTTAAAGCGAAGTACATCTACTGCTTTTTGCATCAAGTGCATACAACCTAAAGCATGATGAAAACGCGTATGATTTGCTCCAGGATAGACTAAGTAAGACAACCCCATTTGTGATATTCGACGTAAACGTTGAAAATAAGGATGTTGAATTAAATCGTAAATTAAGGCGTTTGGAATAGTTATAAACCCATAAATAGGATCATTGAATATTTTAAGTTTATTGATTTGACTCACTACACGGTTTTTTAGGTCAACAAATATATGGAAATTAGATTCTAAATCAGAAGCGACCAAGTAACTGATTAGAAATTTAAAATGTAAATTTTAAACTATCTTTATTTTTCATATTAATTCTTGGTAACACTACCGTTATTCTTTAGTGCAAGTATGCTCGCAAGGTCTTGAAATACAGAACTTAATTGCTTTTATTTTAGTTCAAATAAAAGAAAAAATACAGCGAATAGATTGACCTATGTTGAGTTTGATGAGAACGATTCAAACACTTCCAAAAAACACAAACAGTAAAGTAAATTTTACTGTTTAGAGCGAAAATATGTTAAAAAATTATCATAATATTAGCAGATAGAAGCTTCAAAAAAATGTAATTTGGCACTTTGATTTAGTAATTAGAATACTTGTTTAGACAACTTATGGACAAAATAAAAATACTTTGGGTAGATGATGAAATCGACCTTTTGAAACCACATATATTATTTCTGGAAAAGAAAAATTACGAAGTAACAACTTGTAATAATGGACTTGATGCTATCACTATTTTTGAAGAAAACAACTTTGATATTGTTTTTTTAGACGAAAATATGCCTGGAATGAGTGGCTTGGAAACTTTATCTGAGATGAAAGAGAAAAAATCTTCGGTTCCTATGATTATGATTACTAAAAGTGAGGAGGAATATATTATGGAAGAAGCCATAGGTTCTAAAATTGCTGATTATTTAATCAAACCAGTAAATCCAAACCAGATTTTATTGAGTCTAAAGAAAAACTTAGACCATTCAAAATTGATTTCTCAAAAAACAACTTTGGATTACCAAAAAGAATTTAGAAAAATCACAATGGAGTTGGCACAAGTTAATTCCTATGAAGATTGGGTTGAAATGTATAAAAAATTGATTTTCTGGGAATTGGAACTAGAGAATATAGATGATCAAGGTATGATTGAAATACTTGAATCTCAAAAAGCAGAAGCCAATTCACAATTTGGAAAATTTATAGAGCGTAATTATGAAGATTGGTTTGCACCAAAAGCTGATAAACCGATTCAATCACATACTTTATTCAAAGAATTGGTTGTCCCTGAACTTAAGAAAAAAGACAAACCCATTTTATTTGTTGTAATTGACAATCTCCGCTATGACCAATGGAAAACCTTTGAAAATGTAGTTGGAAATTACTATAAACTAGAAAAGGAAGTACCGTATTATTCCATTTTACCCACAGCTACCCAATACGCAAGAAATGCTATTTTTTCAGGACTATTGCCAATAGACATGGAAAAACAATTCCCGCAATATTGGAAAAATGACCCCGAGGAAGGAGGAAAAAACTTGTACGAAGCAGAATTTTTGACTGCACAGTTAAAGCGATTAGGACTAAATATCAAGCAAGATTATTTTAAAATAACGAATCTTGCTGGTGGAAAAAAGTTAGTAGAAGGATTTAAAGCATTAAAAAACAATGATCTAGTTACTGTCGTTTATAATTTTGTGGATATGCTTTCGCATGCCAAAACTGAAATGGACGTAGTAAAAGAGCTCGCCTCCGACGATAAAGCTTATCGTTCTCTGACTTTGAGTTGGTTTAAAAATTCTCCACTATTAGAAATTATCCAACAAGCTCAAAAAATGGGTTTCAAATTGATTTTGACAACCGATCATGGAACCATAAACGTAAAAAACCCATCAAAAGTAATAGGTGATAAAAATACCAGTTTGAATTTACGTTACAAAACAGGGCGCAGTTTAACGTATGAATATAAAGATGTTTATGCAGTCAAAGAACCAAAAAACATAGGTTTGCCTGCCATAAATATGAGTAGTTCTTATATTTTTGCAAAAAATGATTTGTTTCTGGCTTATGTCAATAATTACAATCATTATGTAAGTTATTATAAAAATACGTATCAGCATGGAGGAATTTCGTTGGAAGAAATGATTATTCCTTTCTTAATTTTTAATCCAAAATAGCGAGTGCTAGTAAAGTGAAAAGAGATAATAGTAAATTAAAATTTTACTAAATTTCCAATCACAATTCACAAATAAATAGATATGGAAATCAATTTTTCATTGCAACAATTAGAGGAAGTTGCTCAAAAAATAATAGCAAATAACCCAAATAAAGTGATTCTATTTCATGGAGAAATGGGTGTTGGAAAAACAACTTTAATTAAACAATTATGTAAAGTTTTAGGAGTTACTGACGCAACAAGTAGTCCAACCTTTTCTTTAGTTAATGAATACGAAACGACTACTAATCAATTAGTTTATCATTTTGATTTTTATAGGTTAAATAAAGAAACAGAAGCTTTAGACATGGGTATTGATGATTATTTATATTCGGGAAATTGGTGTTTTATTGAATGGGCCGAAAAGATTCAAAATTTGATTCCTGAGTCCCATTCTG
>CBDUEE010000051.1:0-13859 GCA_965366105.1 uncultured Flavobacterium sp.
ATAGTACTTCTCCAACATGGAGCAATCTAATGAATGGCCAACAAAACTTAAAAGATGCAGTCAATAAAACGATTACTTTAGAAGACAAGCAAAAAAATAAAAAATACACTTTAAACGAAAAAACTGCTGTTTTAATAGTGCGCCCAAGAGGTTTGCATTTATCTGAAAAGCATATTTTAATAAACAAGGAACAAGCCTCAGGGTCTTTGATTGATTTTGGACTTTACGCATTTCATAATCACAAGCAACTTATTGAAAACGGAACAGCTCCTTACTTTTATATTCCAAAATTGGAACATTATCTAGAAGCCAGATGGTGGAACGAAGTTTTCGAATTTACGCAAGAGTATTTAGGAGTAAAAAAAGGGACGTTCAAAACAACAGTTTTAATCGAAACGATTACTGCCAGCTTTCAATTGGATGAAATCATTTACGAATTAAGAGATCATATTGTGGGATTGAATTGCGGGCGTTGGGATTATATTTTTTCCTATATCAAGAAATTACGAAAAAACCCTGCATTTATAGTTCCAAATAGAGATCAAGTAACAATGGCGTCTCCTTTTATGAGTGCTTATTCGCAATTGGTAATTCAGAGATGCCACAAGCGCAACATCCATGCAATAGGCGGAATGGCAGCACAAATTCCGATTAAAAACAACGAAGAAGCTAACAAAATTGCTTTTGACAAAGTGATTGCTGATAAAGAACGAGAAGTGAAAAATGGTCATGATGGTACTTGGGTTGCTCATCCAGATTTAGTTCCGTTAGCCATGAAAGTTTTTGACAACTACATGCCAACTAAGAATCAAATTCACATCAAGAGAGCGGATTTAAACATTACAGAAATCGATTTACTTGAAACTCCAAAAGGAACTATTACTGAAGAAGGTGTTCGAAAAAACATTAGTATATCTGTTTTATACATGGCCTCTTGGCTAAACGGACAAGGCGCTGCTGCATTACACCATTTAATGGAAGACGCTGCTACTGCCGAAATATCGAGATCACAGTTGTGGCAATGGCTTCAAAATAAAGTAGTTCTAGACAATCAAAAAGTACTCTGCGAAAAATACTATCATCGTTTGGCGATGGAGGAATTTGAAAAAATTAGGGAATTAGTAGGCGACGAAAATCACGATAAACAAAAATACAGATTAGCAGAACAATTACTAGATATCTTGGTCGTAAACGATAAATTCATCGAATTTCTGACTATTCCAGGATATAAATATATATAAAACACACTAAAAACTATTAACAAACAACCAAAAAAACACAAACATGAAAACTACAGAAACAAGAATACAAGAATTAGTTACTGATTGGCTTACAAACCCAAGATGGGAAGGAATTCAGCGCCCTTACACGGCTGAAGAAGTAGTAAAATTACAAGGATCTTACCAAATAGAACATAGTGTAGCCAGAATTGGAGCAAACAATCTTTGGAATAAGTTAAATGCTCAGGACTTTGTAGCGGGTCTTGGTGCGCTTACAGGAAACCAAGCCATTCAGGAAGTAGAAGCTGGACTTGACGCCATATACTTGAGCGGTTGGCAAGTTGCAGCTGATGCCAATGTAGCTGGCGAAATGTATCCTGATCAATCCCTATATCCTGCTAACAGTGTTCCTTTAGTAGTAAAAAGAATAAATAATGCATTGTTGCGAGCAGACCAAATACAAGTGGTAAACGGAACTGCGGATAAAAAAGAATATTTAGTTCCAATAGTTGCAGATGCCGAAGCTGGTTTTGGTGGAAATTTAAATGCTTTTGAACTAATGAAAGCCATGATTGAGGCTGGTGCTGCTGGAGTTCATTTTGAAGATCAATTGAGTTCTGCAAAAAAATGCGGTCATTTAGGCGGAAAAGTATTGGTACCAACACAAGAAGCGATTAACAAACTGATAGCTGCCCGTTTAGCAGCAGATGTTATGGGAACACCAACCATTGTGGTAGCACGAACTGATGCAGACGCAGCCAATTTACTTACGAGTGACATTGATCCTAGAGATGCAAAATTCATTACAGGAGAAAAAACTGGAGAAGGATTTTTCTATGTAAATTGCGGCGTAGAACAAGGCATTGACAGAGGATTAAGTTACGCACCTTATGCTGATTTAATTTGGATGGAAACTAGCAATCCAGATTTAGATTATGCTAGAAAATTCGCAGAAGGAATTCATGCTAAATTTCCAGGAAAAATGTTAGCATACAATTGTTCTCCTTCTTTCAACTGGGCTGCAAAATTATCAGTGGCTGAAATGGAAACTTTTAGGGAAGATCTTGCTGCAATGGGTTATAAATTCCAGTTTATTACATTGGCAGGTTTCCACGCCTTGAATACAAGTATGTTTGAACTATCAAAAGCGTATAAAGAAAGAGGAATGGCTGGTTATTCTGAATTGCAAGAGCGCGAATTTGCTTTGCAACAACACGGTTTTAAAGCAGTAAAACACCAAGGGTTTGTAGGAACCTCTTATTTTGATGCCGTGCAAAACACTGTAACTATAGGAAAATCGTCTACTACTGCGATGAAAGATTCAACAGAAGCCGCACAGTTTTAATACAATTATTCAACAAAGACAGCACAGACTATAAATAATTATAGAATCTAGACAAAGCATATCATTTAAAATTTAATTTTAAAATGATATGCTTTGTCTTTTGTATTAAATTTTACCAAATTCATAACTTAAAACGATATAAACTTAGTATTTTTGAGTAATTAAAAGTTTAAAAACGAATTGTTATGAAATACCATCAAATTGATCGCAGTTTATTCATAAAAAATCGCGCAAAATTCATGGCTCAAATGAAGCCAAAAAGTGTTGCGATTTTCAACTCAAACGATATATATCCCGTTTCTGCTGATAGTACTTTACCCTTTGCACAACACCGAGACATTTTTTATCTAAGTGGTGTAGATCAAGAAGAAAGCATCTTATTACTTTTTCCAGATGCTCCTTATGAGCACCAAAGAGAAATTTTATTCCTAAAAGAAACAAGCGAACTTATTGCGATTTGGGAAGGCGAAAAACTCACAAAAGAACGCGCCTTTGAAGTTTCTGGAATTAGAACCGTTTATTGGTTACAAGATTTCGAAAAGATTTTATTCGAAATGATGACACATTCTGATACTATTTATATCAATACCAATGAGCATTACCGTGCCACTGTAGAAACAGAAACTCGTGAAGCTCGTTTTGTAAAATGGTGGAAAGAGAAATATCCAGCACATACAGTCGCCAAAAGCAACCCAATATTACAACGTTTGCGATCTGTAAAAGAAACAGAAGAGCTCGATTTAATTCAAAATGCATGTAATATTACCGAGCTAGGTTTTAGAAGATTACTTTCTTTTGTTAAACCTAACGTAACCGAATATGAAATTGAAGCCGAACTGATTCATGAATTTGTTCGAAATCGTTCTAAAGGATTTGCTTACACGCCAATTATTGCTTCTGGAAATAATGCGAACGTTTTACATTATATTGAAAACAACCAACAATGTAAAGCGGGAGATTTAATATTACTGGATGTTGCGGCAGAATATGCTAATTATTCTAGTGACATGACCCGAACAATTCCAGTATCAGGAAAATATTCAAACAGACAAAAAGACGTTTACAATGCCGTTTTAAGGGTGAAAAATGAAGCTACAAAAATGCTTACTCCGGGAACATTATGGAAACAATACCACATTGAAGTAGGGAAAATCATGACTTCAGAATTACTTGGTTTGGGCTTAATTGACAAAGCTGATGTACAAAACGAAAATCCAGACTGGCCAGCGTACAAGAAATATTTCATGCACGGAACTTCGCACCACATGGGCTTAGACACGCACGATTACGGGATTCTAACAGAACCAATGCAAGCTAATATGGTTTTTACTGTTGAACCAGGAATATATATCCCTGCTGAAGGTTTCGGAATTAGATTAGAAGATAATTTAATCGTTCAAGAAAGTGGCGAACCCTTCAATATGATGCGTAACATTCCTATCGAAATCGAAGAAATTGAGGAATTAATGAATTCTTAATACCCTTTAATTATAGATCACAAATCGGTTTGCAGCAATGTAAACCGATTTTTTTTGGGCGCAACCCAACTTCCGTAAACTACAGTTGGGTCGGGCTATTCACTACAAGTCCTCGCAACGCATAAAAATGCGAAGCTGTGGGCTTTTCGTTGCTATCCCTTGCGCGGTTTGCGAGAAAAAATCAATTTCAATGTCGCCAATTCTAAAAAAATTTCTAAAAATGTAACTTTACCTATCTATTTTAGACCTATTTAACAAACCCATTATTTTAGTTTTTTTTGCAATAATTTTAAAAAAAATGAACTTTCACAAGGAATAATATTAGTCTAAGGATTTGTTAGTTATGGAGGTTACAAAGACTTTGTTTACTTTTAATTATCAAAACAATAACATTATGTCTGTGCGGTAAATGAATCACACAAAAATATTGTTAGAACTAAAAAAGAAATAATAAACTTAAAACATACAATCATGCAAGCACACGAAATAGACTATCACATATTTGGCGAGGAAATGCAATATGTAGAAATAGAACTAGACCCACAAGAAATAGTAATTGCCGAAGCGGGCAGTTTTATGATGATGGACAATAATATCCAGATGCAAACTATATTTGGCGATGGATCGGCACAACAAAATACTTTGTTTGACAAATTATTAAGTGCTGGAAAACGAGTATTAACTGGCGAAAGTCTGTTTATGACCGCCTTCATCAATCAGAATAATACAAAAAGCAAAGTTTCATTTGCTGCTCCTTATCCCGGAAAAATTATCCCAATAGACTTAACACATTTTGGAGGAAAATTTATTTGTCAGAAAGACTCTTTCCTTTGTGCTGCAAAAGGAGTTGCTATCGGAATCGAATTTTCTAAAAAATTAGGTCGTGGCTTATTTGGTGGCGAAGGTTTTATCATGCAAAAAATAGAAGGCGACGGAATGGCGTTTGTGCATTCTGGAGGAACATTAGCCAAAAAAGAATTAGCAGTTGGTGAAATCCTAAAAGTAGACACTGGTTGTATCGTAGGATTCACGAAAGATGTCGATTATGATATTGAATTTATAGGCGGAATCAAGAATTCTATTTTTGGTGGTGAAGGATTATTCTATGCCACACTTCGTGGGCCAGGAACAGTATATATCCAATCTTTACCTTTTAGCAGACTAGCTGATAGAATAATTGCATCGGCACCCAGAGCTGGCGGAAAAAGTCGTGAAGAAGGCAGTTTATTAGGCGGATTGGGCAATTTATTAGATGGCGATAACCGATTTTAAATTATTGATGATCTTAATAATTTCCAACACTAAATTCTCATCCTGAAGAAGGAAGAATCAACCTTGTTGCGCAAATTAAATGACACTAACATTATAGGAATCTCTATTAAGTGAGCAACTTGATGAGATTCCTCCTTCGTCGGAATGACAAAATAATAAGAATCTATAATTATCGATTTCTCTTCTATGAACTTATAACTCTAATAGAGTTTAAAAAAATTAAAACCTTAGTTTTGCAAAAAACTTAATTTTCCATTTTGAAACAAACCCAATTCAAAAACACACAAATCTCTTACTCCGATGTTGGCAAAGGAACTGCTATTGTTTTACTTCATGGTTTTTTAGAAAATAAAACCATGTGGGATTTTTACATGCCCGAATTCGCCAAAAAAAATCGCGTAATTACTATAGATTTGTTAGGCCATGGTGAATCAGAATGTTTGGGTTATGTACATTCGATGGAAGATCACGCAGATGCCGTTTATGCTGTTTTATCAGAACTGCGCATTCGCAAAGCTTTTTTTGTAGGGCATTCTATGGGTGGTTATGTAGCTTTGGCTTTTGCCGAATTATATCCTGAATATATAAAAGGAATCGCTTTATTAAACTCAACCGCAAAAGCAGACAATGAGGAACGAAAAACAAATCGAGATCGAGCAGTAAAAGCAGTAAAACAGTCTTTCGTAAATTTCATATCTTTATCTATTGCCAATTTATTTAGCGAAAACAATAGAGAGAGACTTGCATTAGAGATTGATAAAGTAAAAAAAGAAGCCCTTAAAACACCGTTACAAGGAATTGTTGCTTCGTTGGAAGGAATGAAAATCAGAAAGGATCGCGAACTTATTTTACACTTATCGACATTTCCTATCTTAATGGTTTTAGGAGAAAAAGATCCTGTACTTCCTTATAACGAAACTAGTAAACAAATAGAACAAACAAAAGTAGAGCTCATCACTTATGCAGATGGCCACATGAGCTATATTGAAAACCAAGAAAACTTATTGAAAGTTTTAATAGCCTTTTTTAAGAAAATTTAAATCATTCCAGCTCTCAAATAACCGCGTTCCACCAATTCCTCTTTATTTTTTAGATGAAACATTTTGCCTTCTTTCATCAAGGCTAATTTAGTAGATACTTTGATCACATTTTCATAATTGTGATCCGTGATTATAATTCCTTTTACTGATGCTTTTTCTATAATTAATTTATTAATTTTATCGATCATGATTGGCGACAAGCCATTATAAGGCTCATCCAATAAAACAAACTTAGAATCATTGTACAGAATTAATTTAATTTCTAAATATCGTAATTCTCCTCCCGATAAATGCTTTATTTTCTTAGTTAGCATGGATTGGATCATATCATCGGCAGAAAAATGCGCTATTTTATCTTTAGCAATAGATAATGCAATAGCCTTTTTAATGGATAGAAAATTTGGAATAAAATTATCCTGCGGCAAGTAACTAATTTGGTTAATTAAAGCGCTAGTATTCGCTTTGACAATACCGTCCACACGAACGAACTTAAAGTCGGCAGCTTCGATACCAAAAATAATCTTCAATAATGTCGATTTGCCAGAACCATTTCTACCTAAAATTCCAACAACATCATTCGTCTCACATTTCAAATAAACATCTGAAATTATAATTTTCCCATTATATTGTTTTTGAACACTATCCACTTCTAGAACGCTTTTAGTCATAACAATTTAATAATTAAATTAAGGACCAAAATCAAGAACACTGAAAAAATAAAATTCATCATAAAACCATAAATCAAAAGATATAATTTTGAAATTCCGTTATTATAATAAAACAGATACTCGTTCTTAGAGTTCACTTCTTTGAGCAATACACTAATAAAAAATCCAAAAATAACAAGAACGTATTTAAAGGTTTCAAACCCTACAAAGAACCACACAACACTACTTAATGATAGATTTATTATCAAAGTACTTTTGTAAAACTCGAATATGTTAGCGACTTTTCTAATAGCTTTATAATTTAAATTTTTTCTTCAAATGGTATATTCTTATCTAAAATTTCACTTAACAAAACCACAATTTGTTCGATATAATTCATCAAAACGGATTCGTTTATAATGGAATTTAATTCTTTTTCTTCTTTAAAAATAAAAGGTAAAAATCCAGATTTTAAATTTTTAAAAGAGATAATTCCTGCTTCAATTGGTTTTCCTTTTGCTTCCTGCTCATACATATAAGCATAGGCCAAAACTTGAATAATTTTATCGCTTTTAATGTCTTCTGTCAAACCATTCCAAGTTTTTAGCATAACATTAGCCTTATCAACTTTTCCTGTTTTATAATCAATAATACGAATTATTCCGTTGCGCTCTTCAATTCGATCTACATTTCCTTTTATTAATACCGAAAAAGGCAAACTAGGATGATGTAAAGACCTTTCATAAGTTTGTTCTAAAGCAATGATCTTAATGGCATCTCCATTTTTCACACTTTCTAATTCGACTTTTAAGAAATTAGAAACATTTCGTTTAGCAACTTCAAAGGCCAATAAATTTCGACCTTTTTTAATCTCTCCTTCTTTATAAACAAGTTTGAATTGTTTGAGAACCTCAGCATCAATTTGTTTGAAGCAATTGATTAAATCACTTTCTGATATAAATTTCCCAATGAAAGGCTCGTACAAAACCTTCAACGTTTCATGTATAATTGTACCTAATGTATTCAAAGCGATATTTTCTTCCACTTCTTCGACTTCACTGATGCGCAAAATTTTCTGGAAATAAAACTGAATTGGATTCCGAATATAACTCGTTAAAGCAGATGGAGAAAATCCTTTATCGGCAATTTCTTTTAGACGAATCATTACAGATTCCGATTTTGGAATCACCATGGGTTGATAAGCAGTTTCAGGAAGATCAGCATTATAAATCTCATGTGTTAAATTATGATTGATCTGTTTTTCGACTTCGAGTTGGGTGATAAAACGACTTTTCTCACCAGCATCTAACCCTTCACTTTCTGTGTTATACAGTAAATAAATATTTTTAGCACGTTGCAACAAATGATAAAAATGATACGTATAAATAGCATCTTTTTCTTTGAAAGTAGGCAAGCCTAATTCGCGCTTTACATCATAAGGAATAAATGAATTTTGTGATTTTCCTGCTGGAAATTTTCCTTCATTCATCGAAGTAACAATAACGGTATCAAAATCTAATACCCGACTTTCTAAAACTCCCATAATCTGCAAACCGTTCAAAGGTTCTCCTTCAAATGAAACTTCGGCAAGATCTATTACTTGTTTGTAAATTGCATAAAGTGTTTCTATTTTATCAATATGTTGGTGTTTGGAATAATAATTATTTAGTTTATTTATAACTTTAAAAATGGCAAATACAAAAGCTTTAGTGATTTTCTCTTCTTCATTATCATTGCTCAAATTATTTTTTATCGTTAGCAATAATTCAGAAATACTTTCAAGTACCGGAATAGAGCCACTTTCCCATTTTTTAAATAATAAAACAAATAACTCCGACGGAACCGCATTCAATTCCACTAATTTTTGATGCGTAATAAATGTATAATTGTTCTTATTAATAATACTGACTAATGCAGTAGTTTTAGCATAGGGCTCTACTAATGGATGAGTCAATATATCCAGAACATCCTTGTAATAAAAAACATAACTGCTATTATTTCTAGACAGAGCGTTGGTATGCATTTTAAATAATTTGGCAATCAATATCTGTGCGGGATTATTTTTACTTGAATAACCCATAGTGATATTCAACGCACCAACAGATGATGGTAAGGAATACAAAAGCGGCACTAAAAGATTTTCTTCCCCAAGAACAATAGCAACTTTATCTAATTTTCCATTAGTTCCGAGGCTTTGAGATTTATAGATAACGTTTTCGATAATACTCCCTGCTATTTTGGCTTGACCAATTGTTTTAGGTGTACCAATAACATGGATATTTTTTGATTGCGAAAAATCATCTACAATCCATTCAAAAGGATTAGACTTATAATGTTTCCAACTTTCTTTAAAACGTCTTACAAATAAACCTGCATCGTGATAAGGATCGTTTAAAAAGGTTTGATCAACATCCCAAAATATTTTGGCTTGATCAGAGGCTATTAAATGTTGTATGATTTTCTCTTCGGCAGCATTTAATGCATTAAAACCTGCAAATACAAATTGCTTCTCGACGACAGAATCTGTAAAGTGATTCAGATTGTTTACTGCTTCTCTATAAATCAAGCCTTGGTAGCCAATTCCTTTATTTAATAGATGCGTATAAAGTGATTGATAGTAGTTAGGCAACAATTTCCAAAAATCAATATACTTTTCTAATAAAGGAGTTTTATTCTCGACTTCAATTCCCCATTTCTTAATATCTTCAATATCCTTAAGATAAGAAAGAACGTGAGAAGGATCTAATAGATAGCGATCAATCTCATTAAAATCTTGTAAAAGTGTTTTCGCCCAATTAGCAAAGAGCTCAAAAGATTGCTGGTTTGCTTTATCTGTAATAGATAGGTAAACTTCGTAAAATTCAAATAAAAGTTCGATTGGATCTACGGTTCTAATACCGGCAATATTTTGAACAAAATCTTCGATGCTTATAATTTCAGGAGAAAGAATATTGCTATCTACTTGATTTTTTAGTGCTTCGATCAAAAATATTTTTGCACGTTTATTGGGCAATACAACAATTGTATTTGAAAGATTATCAAAATAATTTTTAATTAGAACAGTCGCTATTTTATCAAGAAAAGTAGAATTTATCATTTTATAAAAATAAAAAAAACGCCCCGATAAATCGAGGCGTTTTCTATAAATATTTAGGAAGAAATTATTCTTTGATTAAAGAAATTTCAACTCTTCTGTTTTCAGCTTTTCCTTTTGCATTCTTGTTAGAAGCAATTGGTTTAGTTTCACCAAAACCTGTAGATCTTAGTCTGTCAGTAGCAATTCCTTTTTCAATTAAATAATTTTTAACTGCTGCAGCTCTGTTTTCAGATAAAGTTTGGTTTAATTCATTACTTCCGTCGCTATCAGTATGACCTTCAACTTGGAATCTTGAATTTGGATATTCTTTTAAGATTGCAGTGATTGATTCTAATACTGTGTAAGTACCTTTTTGGAAAGTAGATTTACCAGAATCAAACAAAATTACTTTTCCATAATCGTTTAATTTTTTCAACACTTCTTTAGTAACTTCAGGACATCCTTTGTTACTAGCTGGACCAGCAATTGTAGGACAAGCATCATCTTTGTCTAATACACCGTCTCCATCAGTATCTGGCCAAGGACAACCTGCATTTTCTTTAGGACCTGCAACTGTAGGACATTTGTCATCTCTATCAGCAACACCGTCTCCATCAGCATCAGGACAACCTTTCAAAGAAGCTAAACCAGCAACATCTGGACAAGCATCATCTTTGTCAGCAATACCATCACCGTCTCTATCTGGACAACCTTTTAAAGCAGCTAATCCAAATTCAGTAGGACAAGCGTCTTCGCTATCTTGAATACCATCTCCGTCAGTATCAGGACATCCGTTGAATTGTTTTAAACCAGCAACATCTGGACAAGCATCGTCTTTGTCATATATTCCGTCACCATCTGTGTCTTTACCACCAAATTTGAAGATAATTCCAGCAGAATGTTGAAAATGAGATGGAGCATCTGGAGTTCCAGAAGCATCTTCTCTATCACCAAAAGATTTTTTGTATTTTGTAGCAAGTTCTAAACCTACATTTTCTGTAAACCAGAAAGTTAATCCTGCACCAGGATTTAATGTTCCGTAGCTACTATCTCCGAAGAAAGTATAACCTCCACCAATAGATAAAGACGGGTCGATTACTTTAGATTTAATTGCATTCATGAAACTATATTTAATAGTTGCATCAATACCATAATACATTAAATCACCAGGATTTGAAACTACATAACCACGAGAATCGTGACCAACAGCAGTTGGAGCAAATTTCACATATTTGTCAATTTTGTTAACCGATCCAGAAAGACCGAAAGAGAAATTGTCTCCTACATATTTAGATACACTTAAATAAGATACAGATGGAAGAATATTCCAGTTATCTTTAACTGCAAATGGTTGAGAAAAATGACGATCTCCCCAATTATGCCCACCACCAGCACTTGTTTTAGTGTCTACGGCATTAGCTCCAAAAGAGATAGCCCAAGGATTGTTACTGTCTTGTGCGTGAGAACTTAATCCCATCACCATCATCACAGCAAGTAAAAGTTTGTTAAGATGTTTCATACTTGATTTTTTTAATTAAAATTTAGTTAATTAATAGCAAAAGTAATACGTAATTTTTTAAATACAAAATAGAATGTTAAAAAAAACCTACAAAAAGACTTAAAGGTAGGAATTATACAACTTCAACTCAAAATTATACAACTTTTAGCATTTTCCCAACCTCAATAAATGCATTTATTGCTTTATCCAAATGAGCTATTGTATGAGCAGCAGACAATTGTACTCTAATTCTCGCTTTATCTTTAGGCACTACCGGAAAAAAGAACCCAATTACATAAATCCCCTTTTTCAACAACTCATTTGCCATATTTTGAGACAATTTTGCGTCATATAACATTACTGGTACGATTGCAGAATCACCTTCAACAATATCGAAACCTGCTTTTATCATTCCTGCTTTGAAATAATTAGTATTCCATTCTAATTTGTCGCGTAAAACAGTATCTCTTTCTAATATTTCAAAAACTTTTATTGATGCTCCTACAATTGCTGGTGCTAGTGAATTAGAAAACAAATAAGGTCTTGATCGTTGTCTCAGTAATTCGATGATTTCTTTTTTTGCTGTAGTATATCCACCCATCGCTCCACCTAAAGCTTTACCTAAAGTTCCTGTGATAATATCAACACGACCCATCACACCTTTAGCTTCAAGCGTACCTTTACCTGTTGCACCTATAAATCCCGCCGCATGACATTCATCAACCATAACCATGGCATCATATTTATCTGCTAAGTCACATATTTTATCTAATGGTGCTACTACTCCATCCATAGAGAAAACACCATCTGTAACAATTAGTTTAAAACGAGTTCCAGCTTCTGTAGCTTTAATCAACTGCTGTTCTAAATCTTCCATGTTACTGTTTTCATAACGGTAACGCGCTGCTTTACACAAACGCACCCCATCAATAATCGAAGCGTGATTTAAACTATCTGATATTATACAATCTTCAGCACCTAATAAGGGTTCAAAGACTCCACCATTAGCATCAAAAGCAGCAGCATAAAGAATAGTATCTTCTGTACCTAAAAATTCCGCCATCTTTTTTTCTAAAGTTTTATGAATATCCTGAGTTCCACAAATAAAACGAACCGATGACATTCCGAAACCATGTGTATCCAAAGCATCTTTTGCCGCTTGAACCACTTCTGGATGCGATGACAGTCCTAAATAATTATTTGCACAAAAATTTAAAACTGTTTCGCCTGTAGAAATAGTGATTTCAGCACCTTGAGGTGATGTAATTATTCTTTCTGATTTAAAAATTCCGTTATCTACAATAGTTTGAAGTTCTGATTTTAGGTGTTCTTGTATTTTTCCGTACATATTTATTTATTTATACATTGATTTTTGCGAATAATTCATTTATAAGCTACAAATTTACTACATCGATTTCTTTTCCGATATAAATAAGTACTTTTTTTATCACTTTATAACCCATCAATTCAATTGCACTTTGATAATCTTCTAATTGTTTCTGGTATTTAACATGGTGCATTCCTGTTTTATAATCCAGCAGTAACACCTCTTTATTCTTAGTAAAAACCATTCTGTCAGGCTTAACAGTTGTTCCTTCTTTTTGAATAATAGTTTGTTCATTCAAAATTTCATTCCCTTCGGCAAAAAAGTTCTCTAACTCACCGTGATCGATAATCTCCTGAATAGTATTACGCACTATTTCTTTTTGACTAAAGGTAATTAATCCACTCTCAATAGATTTCGTTAGTGCCAATTCTACATCTGACTTCGTTTTTACAAAAGATAAAATCTCATGAACAAGATTACCATATTCTATAGCTTCTTGCTGTAATGTCCCCCACATTAGCGCTTCTCTTTGTGCTATTTTTATGTTTTTGGGATTCAAAATTTCTAGAACCATCGGAATTGTTTTGGAGGTATCCGCATATTTCTTTTGTGCAGACAGCTTTTTTGCATTCCCAAATTCATATTCTGATTTTTCGGGATCAAAAACGTGTTTGTTTTCTAAATAATTAATAAAAAAAGCACACATATTATTTTTAGGAATTTCTCCTTTTCGAGACAAATTCATATTCGAAATAACATACAATTGCTCTTCTGCTCTCGTTAAAGCCACGTATAATACATTGATGTTATCTAATAATTCCTCTTGTTTCTTTTGATTATAAACTTCTGCAGCCGCTACACCAAAACCTTCTACCGCACTGCTATTGTCTATCAGTACTTTTGGCAAACCAAATTCTTCTTCTTCGGCGTTAAGCCACAATTTGTCTTTTGGTTTT
>CBDUEE010000052.1:0-13845 GCA_965366105.1 uncultured Flavobacterium sp.
CTTTGATCAGGAAGAAAAAAGTGCTTCATAAAATACAAAATGATCCTTTTGACTACACAAGTAAAGATTCGATTCGGTTTTCTAAAAAAAATTTCCCGTTTGATCTAGTCGCTAAAGATTTAGAACGCGTTTGGAAAAAGAGGCTTAGATACACTATTCTAGAAGATATTGCTAAACTGAGCGTTAACTTAGATTCGTTAGCACAAAATTTTTCGACTCTAGAAAAAGTGAATAAAACAAAGCTTTTTGATGCTACTATTTGTCAAGTAGACAATATTTTAGAGAATAAAAATCAAATCGAAGAAGATCTTAAAAATACTTTTTTGAATCTTTTTTGCACTTATTTTGATCCGCATACTAATTATTTTTCTCTAGCTGCAAAATCAAGTTTTATGTCTGGCTTATCTACCAGTACTCTTTCCTTGGGATTAAATTTTAGTTTAGGACAAAATGATGAAATTATCATTACAGAAATAGAACCTGGAGGACCAGCTGCAAAAACAAATAAGTTTGAGAAAGAAGATTTAGTTCTAAAAGTTTCTAACAATAAAGGAAAAGAATATGCAGTTTCTTGCTCCACTATTGAAAAAATTGGAGAAATAATTTCTTCAGATTCTAATACCGAAATAGAACTTACAATTCAGAAAAAAAATGGAACTATACAAAATGTTTTGCTACAAAAACAAATAATGAAAGCGACAACAAATGCCGTTTATAGCTTCATTGCCGAAAAAGAAACAAAAGTAGGATACATTAATATTCCTAATTTCTATTCCAACTTTGATGGCACAATTGTACAAGGATGTGCTGATGATGTTGCCCTAGAGATTGCAAAACTTAAAAAAGACAATATCAAAGGACTCGTTATCGATCTTCAAGATAATGGTGGAGGATCAATAGAAGAGGCGGTGAAACTTGCTGAAATGTTTATTGAGAAAGGTCCATTATCGCTCTTAGTGAATAATAAAAACGAACAAATTATTTTAGAAGTTTGTAACGAAGACAATGTATATGATGGCCCAATTGTTTTATTAATAAATGGAAATTCGGCATCTGCTAGCGAACTCTTTGCGGCAGCAATTCAGGATTACAATAGAGGAATTGTAATAGGAAGCAAGTCATTAGGAAAAGCCACAATGCAATCTATTTTGCCATTAGACGAGCAAAGGCAACAAGATTTTGTAAAAGTTACAGTTGAAAAATTTTATAGAATTACTGGTGAAAGCAATCAGATAAAAGGAATTTTTCCCGATGTAGTATTGCCGGTTTTATTTGAAAATGTTATTTCTAGCGAGGCCAATTATAAAACGGCTTTTAAAAATGAAGATATTATTCCGAAAGTAAAGTTTGTTCCTTTACCCAAAAATTATTTTGCACAGGTAATTGAAAGTAGTAATTTAAGAGTGACCAATAAACTCATATTTAATGAAATTAACTTGGCTAATGAACAAATCAATTTATTTTATAATACACCAAAAAAACCAACAAGATTAATCTTTAAAGATGTTTTTGAAGATGTGCATCAAATAGATTCACTTTGGGATAAAGTAAAAAAAATTGTTGAAACTAAAAGTGATTTAGTTATTTCTAATAACACCACCGATTTAGAAAAACTAAAATCAGACAGTTTGCAACAAGATATTAATACTTACAAAATAAAAAACATAAAAAACAGTCCCTATTTAGAAGAGGCAATAGCAATCTTAAACGATTACAATACTTTAATCAAAAAATAAAGAGTTAGATAAAATCAACTTTATTTTTAAATACAGTTTTAATTGAGTTCAAAAAATATTTGAATAAATAACTAATAACTGTATTTTTGCAGTACAAAATAATAAATAGCAATGGGAAGAGCATTTGAATTTAGAAAAGGTAGAAAAATGAAACGTTGGTCAGCAATGGCCAAAGCATTTACCAGAATTGGAAAAGATATTGTAATGGCTGTTAAGGAAGGCGGACCAAATCCCGAGGCGAATTCCAGATTAAGAGCTGTTATACAAAACTCAAAGGCTGCAAATATGCCTAAAGAAAACGTAGAACGCGCTATAAAAAAAGCAACCGATAAAGATACTGCCAATTATAAAGAAGTTTTATTTGAAGGATACGCACCTCACGGAATTGCACTTTTAGTAGAAACGGCGACTGATAATAATAATAGAACTGTGGCTAATGTAAGAAGCTATTTTAACAAATGTAACGGAACTATGGGAACTCAGGGTTCAGTAGAATTTATGTTTGACCATACGTGTAATTTTAGAATTCCAGCCAACGGAATGGATCCTGAGGAATTAGAGCTAGAATTAATTGACTTTGGTGCTGAAGAAGTTTTTGAAGATGAAGATGGAATATTAATTTATGCGCCTTTTAATAGTTTTGGAACCATCCAAAAAGAATTAGAAAGTAGAGGGATTGAAATTCTATCCTCTGGTTTTGAAAGAATTCCTCAAATCACTAAAAAATTGACTGAAGCAGAAGTTGCAGATGTTGAAAAATTAATTGAAAAAATGGAAGAAGATGACGACGTAATGAACGTGTATCATACGATGGAAGAATAATATAATTACTTTTTTCAATTAAAAAAAATAACTCTTGAGCAATCAGGAGTTTTTTTTTGTTTATTATTTCCTAGAAATTTAATAATTAGTAAAACAATTAAAAAGAAAAAACTCCATCAACGAATCGCTGATGGATTTTTGTTCTAAAGTAAAATCTTATAAGATTTAGTATTATTATTTATTTTATAAATTCAATTTTCTGAGCTTCTTCGTGATTGATACTATCAAAGAAACCTTGTTCGTTCATCCATTCATCGCTAAATACTTTACTCATATAGCGAGAGCCATGATCTGGGAAAATTGCAATCACATTACTGTTTGCATCAAACTCACCTTCTTCAGCATATTGTTTAATCGCTTGCATTACCGCTCCAGAGGTATAGCCTACAAATAAACCTTCTTTTTTAGTGATTTCTCTGGCTGCATGTGCGCTTTCTTCATCGGTTACTTTTATAAATTTATCTATAATATCAAAATCAGTAGCTGATGGAATTAAATTTTTCCCTAAACCTTCTATTCGATAGGGATAAATTTCATCGTTATCAAATTCTCTAGTTTCATGGTATTTTTTTAGAACCGAACCAAATGCATCAACACCAAGAATTCTAATATTTGGATTTTGTTCTTTTAAGTATTTAGCCGTTCCAGAAATAGTTCCTCCAGTACCGCTACAAGCTACAAGATGTGTAATTTGACCATTTGTTTGATTCCAGATTTCTGGACCAGTAGACTTATAATGTGCATCAATATTCAATTGATTGAAATACTGATTGATATAAACTGAGCCTTTTGTTTCTTCATGCAAACGTTTGGCAACATTATAATAGGAACGCTCATCATCGGCAGATACATGTGCTGGACAAACATACACTTTGGCTCCCAAACTACGAAGCATGTCTATTTTATCCTTAGATGATTTAGAACTAACCGCAAGAATACAATTATATCCCTTAATGATACTTACCATCGCTAAACTAAAACCAGTATTCCCGGATGTAGTTTCGATTATAGTATCTCCTGGAGATAGAATACCTCTTTTTTCGGCTTCTTCAATTATATATAATGCTATTCTGTCTTTAGAGGAATGTCCTGGATTAAAAGCTTCTACCTTTGCGTAAAAATTACCTTCTAACTCTTCAGTAACTTTATTTAGCTTAATAAGTGGAGTATCCCCTATTAATTCTAAAACATTATTGTAAGCGTTTATTTCTTTTTTCATAAAAAAATAGTTAGTCGTGGACAACTTTTTATTTAGCCACGAACGTTGCAAATTTAACAAAAAAAATCTAATTACTTTTTAATTTCTTCTAAATCTAATAAAAAACTAAATTCTTTAGCTAGTTCCTTCAACGCTTCAAATCGTCCTGAAGCCCCGCCGTGACCCGCATCCATGTTCGTATTTAGGTATAAAACAGTATTATTTGTTTTTTGCGTTCTTAACTTCGCAACCCACTTTGCAGGCTCCCAATATTGTACTTGTGAGTCATGAAGACCTGTAGAAACATACATATTAGGGTAATTTTGCGCTTTTACGTTATCATAAGGCGAATACGACATCATATAATCGTAATATTTTTTTACGTTTGGATTCCCCCATTCATCATATTCTCCTGTAGTAAGCGGAATTGTATCATCGAGCATTGTAGAAATAACATCAACAAAAGGAACTTGAGCAATTACTCCATTGTATAATTCTGGAGCCATATTTATTATAACACCCATCAATAATCCTCCTGCTGAACCACCTTCGGCATATAAATGTTTAGGTGAAGTATATTGCTCATTGATTAAGAATTTAGAACAATCAATAAAATCAGTAAATGTATTTTTCTTTTTCAGCAATTTACCATCTTCATACCATTGTCTACCTAAATCCTCTCCACCACGAATGTGCGCTATTGCAAATACAAATCCTCTATCTAATAAAGACAATCGTGTCGATGAAAAATAAGTATCCATGGTAATACCATAAGAACCATAAGCATATTGTAATAATGGATTATTTCCATCTTTTATCAATCCTTTACGGTACACCATAGAAATAGGAACTTTGGTTCCATCCGTTGCAGTAGCCCAAATACGTTCTTCGATGTAATTATTTTTATCAAATTTACCACCAAGAACTTGTAGTTCTTTCTTAACTTCTTTCTTTTTGGTTTTCATATTAAAATCGATTACCGAAGCAGGTGTAGCAAGAGATTGATAACTATAACGTAAAATATCCGTATCAAAATCTACGTTTGTAGTTGTATTGGCGCTATATGTTTCGCTACCAAAAGGCAAATAATATTCATCTTCGCCGTTCCATGGCATGATTCTAATGTGATTTAAACCATTAGAACGTTCTTCTACGACCAAATAATTACTAAAAATTTCAATATCTTCTAATAAAACATCTTTTCTATGCGGTATTACATCTTTCCAATTTTCTTTTGTTGTAGCTGTTTCAGGTGTTTTCATCAACTTAAAATTAGTTGCTTTATCCTTATTAGTCATGATATAAAAAGAATCTCCAAAATGAGAAATACTATACTCTAAACCACGAACTCTTGGCTGAAACACAACGAATTCGCTATCAGGAGTATCTGAATTTAATATTCTGTATTCCGTAGTTAATGTACTCCCGGAACTTATAACAATATATTTTTTTGATTTTTCTTTACCAACAGAAACATTAAAGGTATCGTCTTTTTCATGAAAAACAAGTATATCTTCAGCGGAATCAGTAGCTAATTTATGCTTGAAAACCTTGTCGGATCGCAATGTAACTTCGTCTTGTCTAGAGTAAAAAATAGTTGTATTATCATTTGCCCATACTGAACTTCCTGTCGCATTTTCGATCTTATCATACAGTATTTCTCCTGTTTCAAGATTTTTTATTTGTATCGTATAAATACGTCTTCCTACGGTATCCATAACAAAACTAATATACTTATTATCTGGACTCACACTTAAACCTCCTAATTGAAAGTAAGAATGTCCTACAGCCATATCATTACAATTGAATAAAATCTCTTCATTAGCTTCAAGATTTCCTTTTTTTCTAGAATATATAGGATAATCTTTTCCTGTTTCAAAACGGGTAATATAATAATATCCGTTATACAAATAAGGAACAGATTGATCATCTTCCTTGATACGAGATTTCATTTCTTCATATAATTCTTTCTGAAAATCATTCGTGTCAGCAGTCATTGCTTCATAATAGGCATTCTCCTGATTCAAATAATCAATGACCTCTGGATTCTCTCTATCATTTAACCAGAAGTAATTATCTATTCTCTTTATATTATGTTTTTCTAAAGTTTTTGGAATTATTTTAGCAACTGGAGTTGAACTGTTTTTTGACATTTGTTGTGCTTTAATTTTAGTGTATGAACTTGCAAAAATAACACAAAGACAACTTAAGAAAAGCTTATTTTTCATGAATTATTATTGATTATGACTATGCAATATAGTAATTTTGTGTTTTATTTTAATTTAAAAAATTTAAAGATGGATTTAATGGGAATGATGGGCAAACTTAAAGAGACCCAACAAAAGATAGAAGACACAAAAAAACGTTTGGATACGGTACTTATTGATGAGCAAAGTAATGATGGGCTACTAAAAGTTACTTTGACTGCTAACACAATCATAAAATCAATTACAATTGATGATAGTTTGTTAGAAGACAAAGAGCAATTAGAAGATTATTTGATTTTAGTCTTAAATAAAGCCATAGCAAAAGCGACCAACGTAAACCAAACAGAACTTGATGCGGTTACTAAAATGGATATGCCAATGATTCCTGGAATGGAAGATTTGTTTAAATAAAATAGAATTATGACAAATTACAAAAATTGGCACGATAAACACTTTGCATCTCTTGGCTTTGGGAGTCGTCTAGCAGATTCTGTGGCGAAAGGAATGGGATCCTGGAAATTCATTATTATTCAAACCCTTTTTGTAATTCTCTGGATGGGATTAAATCTGGTTGGCTATGTTTATCATTGGGATGCTTATCCTTTTATTTTACTTAATCTAGTTTTCTCTACTCAAGCTGCTTATGCTGCACCTATCATTATGATGTCACAGAATAGACAAAGTGAAAGAGATAGAATTCAGGCTCAGGCAGACTACCAAACTAACATTGATGCCAAACTAGAAATAGAAGCAGTAACCCTAATACTTAATAAGTTAGACATTGAAAAACTAGACAAAATTATTTCAATGCTTGAGGAAATAAAAAACAATTCAGCTGGTAAACAGTAAATTGCAATAAATTAACGCTATCAAAGTTTAAATCTCTGATAGCGTTATAAAATTTTTAAAAATTCATTTTTTCCAAGGTTTGCAAAACATAAGTATGCATTACTTCCTTGTAATCAAGATGGGTTACAATTCGGAGTTTTCCTTGCCCCATAGAGCTGATTAAAATATTTTTTTGCTTCAATAATTCAATTAAATTCTTCTCAATACAATTAGGAACTAACGTGAAGATCAAAATATTAGTTTCTACTGGTTCTACTGAGGCTACCCAATTCACTTTCTCTAATACTTCCGCAATTTCTTTAGCACGTCTATGATCTTCAGCAAGACGTATTATATTGTTTTCCAAAGCATAAATTCCCGCTGCTGCCAAATAACCTACTTGACGCATTCCACCACCTAATATTTTACGAATACGCAATGCTCTGTGAATAGTTGCTTTATCTCCTAATAAAAGAGAACCAATAGGTGCTCCCAAACCTTTAGACAAACAAACTGAAATAGTATCGAAAAGTTTCCCAAATTCTTTTGGATCTTGATTCTTAGCGACCAAAGCATTCCATATTCGAGCACCATCCATGTGGAATTTCAAATTATGGGCATCACAGACTTGTTTTATTTTTTGTAAATCTTCTAATTCATAGCAAGCTCCACCGCCCTTGTTAGTTGTATTTTCAACACAAACTAAACTCGTCATCGGACTGTGGTAAAATTCAGGATCATTGATTGCAGCGGCTACTTGTTCTGCAGTTATCATTCCGCGATGTCCATCTAATAAACAACAAGAAACGCCACTGTTAAAAGAAACTCCACCACCTTCATAATGATAAACATGGGCATATTTATCAGCTATTAATTGTTCACCAGGCTGTGTATGTAATTTTATAGCAGTTTGATTAGCCATCGTTCCTGACGGAAAAAATAATCCCGCTTCCATACCAAACATGGCAGCTGTTCTGGCCTCAAGTTCAATAACCGTAGGATCTTGTTTGTAAACATCATCCCCTACTACAGCGTTTAACATGTGCACTAACATTTCGCGTGACGGTTTCGTGATGGTATCGCTAACTAAATTTATTTCCATATTTTTATTATTATTTTTGATGAGAACAAGTATCCACTTGTCCTTACGTAAAAAATTATCTATTTTTGCCCTACAAAATTACATAATTTATGACAACTACCGAACAAATAAAAGGTATTGTAGAGCGCCTTGGTGCGTTGAGGAGGTATCTTTGACGTTGATGCCAAATTAATTGAAATTTCAAACGAAGAAGAGAAAACTTTTGCCCCAGACTTTTGGAATAACGCAAAAGATGCCGAAATAATTGTTAAGAATCTGCGAAATAAAAAAAAATGGATTGAAGATTACAATAAAGCCGTAGAAATGACGGACGAGTTGCAACTTGCATACGATTTTTATAGAGAAGGTGAACTTACTCCCGAAGAATTAGATGAACATTATATAGAGACTCAAGCACACCTTGAAGCCATCGAATTCAAGAATATGCTTTCGGACGAAGGAGATACCTTGAGTGCAGTGGTACAAATAACAGCTGGTGCTGGTGGAACCGAAAGTTGTGACTGGGCAGAAATGCTGATGCGAATGTACATGATGTGGGGTGAAAAATACGGATATAAAATTAAAGAATTAAACTTTCAAAAAGGAGAAGCTGCAGGAATTAAAACTGTAACTCTCGAATTTGAAGGAGATTACTCATTTGGTTATCTAAAAGGAGAAAACGGCGTACATCGATTGGTACGAATATCCCCTTTTGATAGTAATGCTAAACGCCACACTTCTTTTGCGTCTGTTTATGTGTATCCATTAGTAGATGATAGTATAGAAATTGACATCAACCCCGCTGATATTGAAATTACAACTTCGAGATCTAGCGGTGCAGGAGGACAAAATGTAAATAAGGTTGAAACTAAAGTACAATTATTTCATAAACCAACAGGGATTCAAATACAGTGTTCAGAAACTCGCTCGCAACAAGATAACAGACAACGCGCCATGCAAATGTTGCGATCTCAGTTATACGAGATTGAGTTGAAAAAGAAACAAGCACAACGTGCTGATATCGAAGCGGGTAAAATGAAAATAGAATGGGGGTCCCAAATTAGGAATTACGTTATGCAACCTTATAAATTAGTCAAAGATGTTCGCACTGGTTACGAAACTAGCAATGTCGATGGCGTTATGAATGGTGAAATTGATGAATTCCTTAAGGCTTATCTAATGATGATGGGGCAAAAGGAGGAGGAATAACATTCAATTAAAACAATCTTAAAGTAGTAGTAGACTAATAGTGTAGGATTGTTCTAGTATTACTTTTATAAATCTTTCGCCATACTGATGAAACAATTACTTACTATACTAATTTTATTATTTTCTCTTTCACATTACGGTCAAAATTAAACATATTTCACGATTGATTTTAAGTAATTACCTTCAATACAAGGGGCTTCTTATTATAGCGCTTATGAAGAAGTAAAAGAAGGCACACAAAGGAAAACCTATTTATTAGATGGTACCATTAAGAACAGAGACTTCTTCTCCAATTATAAAAAACGCATAAAAGAAGGCACTTCTATTACGTGGTATAGAAATGGAAAGGTAGAAAAAGAGGAATTTTTATTAGAAAGGTAAACTAGAAGGTATTTCAAATATGTTTTATGAAAATGGTACAATCAAACGTATTGAAAATTATAAAAAAGGAGAATTCATTGATGGTAGATGTTTTGATGAAAATGGCATTGAAAAGGCTTTTTTTCCTTACTTATTAAAACCACAATTTCCAGGAGGAATAAAAGAATTTTATAATTATGTCACAAATAATTTTAAAGCTCCTAATACTACTAAAGGCCAAATTGTAGTGCGTTTTTTTGTTGAAATCGATGGGAACTTAAACCATTTTGAAATTAAAAAAAGTATAATAAAGAAATTGATTTAGCACTTATAAAAGTACTAGTCATTGGTCCTAGATGGAAACCTGGTGAAATAGATGGTATAATGACACGTGCCAGGTACACTCTTCCATTAACCATTCAATGATTTAATAAACTCATTAACAAACTATATTATTGATGAATATTAAAACCATTCAATCAATGAAACTCCAACACCTACACTGGTTTGTAAATGATTATAATCAATCATAGACTCACCATAGCCGTGAGAAACTTGAAGAAATCCTTTTAAATTGTTTTTGATAGGGTATGACCATGAAAATGAAGCACCACCATTAGATTTCGAATTAAAATTAAAATTAAAACTTCCCGTTAAAGATAAGATATTTCCGTTTTTAGTATAGATTACATTCATATCGCCTCGTCCTACATAAGATGAAATATCGGGATTATCATCTTTTTTGGCACGTAAAACAAACCATGGTCTCACATAAACACTCCAATTATTACGCTCAAATCCAGCATGAAAAATCACTCTGTTCCAGCTTCGAGAAAATGGATTACTCTTGCCGTTTGATTCATGATTAAAGGCTACTCCAATCATTCGAGTTTTAAAACCTAAAATATTAAATTTTACAGGAACATTCAAAATCACTTCTGGTTCGTAATTAATTTCTCTAAAAGGGCGTGACAAAGCATTGTTATATATTTGCCAAAGTGATACTTGCGTATATCCTACCCACAAATCACCGTGTCCCCAAAAAATACCCTGCAACACTTTAGTCTTAAAACTCAATTGGAATTTAGCTTCAATACCATTATAATTGACTCCTTCAGGAGAAACATAATCTGGCCCCGTATTTACAGAAATAGGTTGTTCATTAGGAGAGCTAGACCATTTAATAGGTATTACATAAACAGGTTTGTAAGGTGTCAGCAAAAAAGTTCCTCTAACTGAAGTCGTGTCTAATTCCCATCGTTCGGTCATGTTTCGAACTTGAGTTTTATTATTAAATAAAGCTTGAATCTGAGCGTTTATGGGAAAACAGGAACAGAAAAATAATAGTAAAAATAATTTTATCGAAATTAATTTCATAGTATAAATAAATAAGAATGCAAAAGTAACTATTTACAATGATTTCCTTTTACACATTTATTAATTTTACTTATAAAAAACACACTTTAAAGCCTGTAAAAGAATATCAAAATATTAGGATTTATAATCCCAATTTGTTTTATTTGATGGGTAAAATATAACCATATCCAATCTAAACTTAATGAAATCCTATTCTATCCAAGAAATCAATGAAATTTTAAAAGGAGTTATTATCGGGAATACTTTCCATAGCATAACTGCTCCTGAGCAACTTGAAGTAGCTAATAAAACCGAAATCTCATTTATTGGAAACAAAAAATACGAGAAATTATGGGCTACATCCAATGCTTGTGTCGCAGTTGTAAACGAGGATATTTCGATAGAACCCGGACATGATAAGGCATTTATAAAAGTCAAAAATGCTGATTTAGCAATGTCTCAAGTACTCGAACTCTTTGCTCCTCCTACTCCATTATTTCATATTGACATCCATCCAACGGCAATAATAGATGAAACGGCAACTGTATGTAATGGTGCAAGAATTGGTGCTGGTTGCTACATTGGTCCAAAAGTAATAATTGGAGATAATACTACAATTTATCCCAATGTAACTATCCTTGATGAAAGTACAATAGGAAAAAATACGGTAATATGGTCGGGTACGGTTATTAGAGAACGTTGCCATGTTGGCAATGATTGTATTATTCATCCCAATGCTACCATTGGTGCAGATGGATTTGGTTTCCGCCCAGATCCGCAAAGAGGATTGGTAAAAATCCCACAAATTGGAAATGTAATCATAGGGAATAATGTTGAAATTGGAGCGAACTCTTGTATTGATAGAGGTAAATTTAGTTCTACAATTTTAGGAGATGGTTGCAAAATTGATAATTTAGTACAAATAGGACATAATAGCAAATTAGGTAAATTTTGTATTATGGCTGGAAATAGTGGATTAGCGGGTTCTGTAACATTAGGAAATGGTGTTATTATAGGAGGAAGTGCATCAATAAAAGATCACACCACTATTGGTGATGGAGCAATTGTAGGTGCAGGTTCTGGTGTAACTGGCGATATTGCTGCTGGAAAAACCATGTTAGGGTATCCAGCGATTGAAGCTCGTGATGCACTAAAACAATGGGCAATTTTAAAAAGACTCGTAAATGAATCCAAAAATAAATAATTACTATTTTATCAAATTCATAAAAAAACAGAAGTAAAATTCTGTTTTTTTGATTTAATACTAACAATGCACCTTATTTTCTTTTAAAACTCATAAAATAATAAAATTCATTTCGTTTGATTTTGTATTTTAGCACAAATTTTTTTAATATTATTTCATTATGGATTTAAATTTCAACAAAAACGAAGACCACAATAAACTTTTACTTTCTACATTACGCCATAAATTAAACCTAGTTAAATTAGGTGGTGGTGAAAAACGCATCCAAAAATTGCATGATGAAGGTAAAATGACAGCAAGAGAGCGAATCGATTATTTATTAGATCCAAAAGCAAAAAGTATAGAAATTGGTGCTTTTGTTGGCGAAGGTATGTATGCTGATCATGGCGGTTGTCCGTCTGGTGGTGTCATTGTAAAAATAGGATATATTAGAGGAAAGCAATGTATTGTAGTAGCCAATGATGCTACCGTAAAAGCAGGGGCATGGTTTCCTATTACAGCTAAAAAAAATCTAAGAGCGCAAGAAATTGCAATGGAAAATCGTCTTCCAATTATTTATTTAGTTGATAGTGCTGGAGTTTATCTGCCTTTGCAAGACGAAATTTTCCCTGATAAAGAACATTTTGGAAGAATTTTTAGAAACAATGCTCTAATGAGTAGTATGGGTATTACCCAAATTGCTGCTGTAATGGGAAGTTGTGTTGCTGGTGGAGCTTATTTGCCAATCATGAGTGACGAAGCTTTGATCGTAGAAAAAACAGGGAGTATTTTTCTTGCTGGAAGTTATTTAGTAAAAGCAGCCATTGGCGAAAGCATAGATAATGAAACTTTAGGCGGAGCAACGACACATTGTGAAATATCGGGTGTGACAGATTATAAAGCAAAAGATGACAAAGACGCATTAGAAAAAATAAAAAATATAGTTGACAAAATAGGTGATTTTGACAAAGCTGGTTACAACCGCATAAAAGCAGAAAAACCAGCATTAGACGAAAATGAAATCTATGGTATTTTGCCTAAAGCGCGCAATGAACAATATGATATGATGGAAATCATCAATCGGTTAGTTGATAATTCGGAGTTTGAAGCATACAAAGACGGTTATGGACAAACTATAATTACTGGTTATGCTAGAATTGACGGTTGGGCTGTAGGAATTGTTGCTAACCAACGAAAAGTAGTGAAAACCAAGAACGGTGAAATGCAATTTGGTGGTGTAATCTATTCTGATAGTGCAGACAAAGCGACTCGTTTTATTGCCAATTGTAATCAAAAGAAAATACCTCTAGTTTTTGTTCAAGATGTTACGGGATTTATGGTAGGATCAAAATCAGAGCATGGCGGAATTATAAAAGATGGCGCAAAAATGGTAAATGCAGTTTCTAATTCTGTAGTTCCAAAATTTACTGTAATCGTAGGGAATTCATACGGTGCAGGAAATTATGCAATGTGTGGAAAAGCGTATGATCCTAGATTAATTTTCGCATGGCCAAGTGCCGAATTAGCGGTAATGGGCGGTACGCAAGCAGCAAAAGTATTAGCGCAAATTGAAGCTTCATCACTTAAAGCAAAAGGAGAAATTGTAGATGAGGCAAAAGAGAAAGCATTATTTGACAAAATAAAAGCAAGATATGACGAGCAAGTTTCTCCATATTATGCAGCTTCGAGATTATGGACAGATGCTATTATTGATCCTATAGATACTAGAACTTGGATTTCTATGGGTATTGAGGCAGCAAACCATTCTCCTATTGAGAAAAAATTTAACTTAGGAGTAATTCAAGTTTAATAGTACTATTAAATATTTAGAAATTACTTTTCAAAAAAAAGCATCTGTTACTGGC
>CBDUEE010000053.1:0-13819 GCA_965366105.1 uncultured Flavobacterium sp.
ATTTGAAATAGGAGCTATTATCAATCAAAAAGATGAATTTGACTGGAAATTTAATGCTAAAAAATAAATTTTTCAGGAAAAATAAAACCCGATAGTGTTTTGCTATCGGGTTTTATTATGAAATATTTTTAGTTTATTATTTTACAGCAGGTTGTTTTTCGAACATTTCTAGTTCAAAAATTAGATTTGTATTTGGAGCTATAACATCACCCGCGCCTCTTTCTCCATACGCCAATTTAGATGGTATAAATGCCACCACCTTGTCGCCATAAGACATTAAAGCTAATGCTTCTATAAATCCTGGAATCATTCCTTCTTTTCTACCAGCTTCAAAAGGAAAAGCTTGGTAGCCATTTTGTGCAGCTCTATTAGCATCAAATTTTCCATACTCTTTAGAAACTTCTTCATAACTACTGTCAAATAAGGTTCCGTCTTCAAAATAACCAGCATAGTGAAAAAAGAAAGTGCTTCCGTCAACAGGTTTAATTCCATTTCCTTTTTTGACTACTTTATATGTTAATCCAGATGAAGTCGTTGTGGCAGTAGCTTTGATAGTAGCTAAGTAAGCTGCTTTTGCCGTTACAACTGGACCATATTTTTCAAGGTAAACTTTTTTAGCTTGAGCTAGAATTGCTGCTTGTTTTGCTTTGCTTTCCGTGTTAAGCAGGTCTTGTTTTTTTTGATCTTCTGATTTATTATTGAAATAATCAGTAAACACTTTTGGAGCATCAAATTTTTGAGCTAGAGCACCTTTTCTCACGATAGTAATCTTTGTAATTACATCATTTTGCTCTATAGAGTTCACCACGTTCATTCCTTGGGTAACATGACCAAAAACGGTGTGTTTTCCATCTAACCAAGGCGTTTCTTTGTGGGTAATAAAAAATTGACTTCCATTGGTGGTTGGGCCAGAATTGGCCATAGAAAGAATTCCTGGTTTGTTGTGTTTTAAGTCTGTGAACTCATCCTTAAAAGTATAGCCAGGTCCGCCAGAACCATTCCCAGATGGATCACCCCCTTGAATCATAAAATCTTTAATGACTCTATGAAATTTTAAACCGTCAAAAAAAGGTTTTCCTTTTAATTTTTCATCCGTTACAAAGGTGTTTTTTCCTTCAGCAAGTGCTATAAAATTGGCTACAGTTATGGGTGCTTTTTTGTATTCCAATTCAATAGTAATATCACCTTTATTTGTAGCAATTGTTGCAAAAATTCCTTCGATTGCAACAGTATTTTTAACGATGGTTTTTACTGATTTTTTTACAGCAGTAGCTGGTTTTTTTGCAGTAAGAGGTTTTTTAATAGTTTGAGAATGAATGTTTGTCATTCCCAGAAATAATAAAAACAGAATTTTAAATTTCATTTCTAAATAATTTAAGGTGTGATTTTTTAAATATTATTGGGGCATTTTTTCTAATAATTCAATTTCAAAAATGATATTAGCATTTGGCGGAATTACACCTCCTGCTCCAGCAGCTCCATATCCTAATCGAGATGGAATAAAAATTACGGCTTTGTCACCAAAAGATAATTGTTCAAGCCCTTCTATGAAACCAGGAATCATACCATCTTTTTTTCCGGCTTGAAAAGGAATGGGTTGGTAACCGTTTTGGGCGGCTCTATTTTCGTCATATTTACCAAAAGTTTTAGTAACACTTTCTATACTAGAATCAAATAACTCTCCATCTTCTAGAAAACCTGCGTAATGTATGAAAATATTTGCCCCATTGGCTGGTTTTTTACCACCACTTTTCTTTGTGATTACATATTGTAATCCACTAGATGTTTTAATTGCTTTTGATTTTAAATTAGCAAAATATGCAATTTTTTCGTCGCGAACATTTTTATATTTTTCGTCGTAAACCTTTTTGTTTTCAGCATCAATAGCTGCTTTTTTATTTTGGTTTTCCGATTCTACAGAAAAATAATCATTGAATATTTTTACAGCATTAAATTTTTTGGCAGCTTCGCCATTTCTTATAATGGTTATTTTATTGATGTAATCTTCTTGTTCGATTTTATTTACTACATCCATCCCATTTTCAACAACATGACCAAAAACAGTGTGTTTTCCGTCTAACCAAGGTGTTGCAAGGTGAGTAATGAAAAATTGACTGCTGTTTGTGGTAGGTCCATTATTAGCCATAGCTAAAACACCCCCTTTATCAAATTTTAAATCAGAAAACTCATCTTTGAATTTATAGCCTGTATCTCCAGAACCTGTTCCAAGCGGATCTCCTGTTTGTATCATGAAATCTTTGATAACTCTATGGAATTTTAAACCATCAAAAAAAGGTCTGTTTTTTAGGTTTTCATTGGTTACAAATTCATTTTTTCCTTCGGCTAATGTGACATAATTAGCTACAGTTATGGGTGCTTTTTCGAAGTCTAATTTTACAATTATTTCTCCTTTATTAGTTTCTATTTTAGCGTACAAGCCATCAGGAAGATCGTTGTGATTTTCTTTACAAGAATAAAATGAAGCGATTACAAGGAATACGAATAGGATCTTTTTTTTCATTTCTAAGTTTACTTTTATTGATTTATAGTGTCTTTAATTTTATCCACAACTGGTTCTTCTTCCTTAATTACAGGTATTGTGGATGGTTTTTTCGGTGTTAATTCAGTTTGTTTTTTATACAGTACTTCTGGTTTAAAATCTCGAAGTGTCACCGTACAAATTATAGGCTGATTTATACCTATTCTTTTATCATCTCCATGATATCCGTAAGCCATATTCGATGGAAAAAGGAAATTTATTTTTTCGTTCTTACGCATTAATTTGATACCATCACGCAATCCCATCATAACATTTTGTTTGTCAACATAATAAATTTGAGGTCTCAATTCTAATTCTGAATAGATGACTTTACCACTCAAATCTTTAATTTCATAATCAAAAAGAGCAACATCTCCTTTTTTTGGATTCAAAGAATCTAATGTGTTTCTTGTTTCATAGGAATACCAATATCCTTTTTTTGAAGCAATATACTTTGCATTTGGATTGCTTTTAATTAAATCCTGTATTAGGGTTTCCTCGGTGGCAACCAATTTTTTATTTCGAACAATTGATTTCTTCATAAAACTTCCCGAAGCTTGAGAAATAGGTCTTCTAGCTTCTTGATGTTGTTTGCAACTTGAAATTAGCACGAATAATAGAAAGATAATTGTAATTAACTTGGCGTTTTTCATTAGATTATATGCTTATTTTCATGACTAAATCTTCAAATTTTTGTATTGTTTCTTCCATTGTTGCTTCAGATTTTCCTCCAGCAGCATTGCGATGCCCTCCGCCATGAAAATGATCTCTAGCAAATTGATTGACATCAAAATCACCTTGAGATCGAAAAGATATCTTGATGATTTTCTCTTCTTTATTTTCGATAAAAATGGCTGCAAAATGGATTCCTTTTATGCTTAATCCATAATTTACCATTCCTTCAGTATCTCCTTTTACATAATTAAAAGAGTTCAATTCCTCTTGTGTGAGCGTAATGTACGCCGTTTTATGTTCGGTAATTACTTTCATATTTTGAAGCGCTCTACCTAATAGTTGTAAACGTCCAAATGAACTGTTATCAAAAAGTAAACTAGGAATTGCAGTATTTTCTACTCCTAAGTCGATTAATTCTGCTACAATTCTATGGGTATTTCCTGTTGTTTTAGGAAAACGAAACGAGCCAGAATCCGTCAGAATTCCAGTATAGATACAAGTGGCAATAATTTTGTCTATATCTTGCTTTCTTCCAAGAAACGAGATAAAGTTATAAATCATTTCGCAAGTAGAACCAAAAGCAGTGTCAGAATAGGTTACGGCAGCATATTCATCAGGCTTTTGATGGTGATCAATCATGATAAAAGGAACTTTCAACATGGCTAAAACGTGTTCCATTTCACCAGTACGATGCAAAGCATTAAAATCTAATGTAAAAATAAGCTCGGCATTTTCGAGGATTTTTGTACATTTTTCTTTATCTTTTTCGAATATTTTAATGGTTTCAGAGCCAGGCATCCAGGCTAAAAAATCTGGAAATTCATTGGGAGAAACCACTACTGGTTCGTGATTATTTTTTAATAAAAAGTGATATAATGCTAAGGTAGATCCCATGGCATCCCCATCAGGACCTCGATGAGGGATTATAGCAATCTTTTTTGGAGTTGATAATAACAACTGTATCGCTTGAATGTCTTGTATTTTCATAGACTGCGAAATTACATTTTTTTACGCTAATGTTGAAATCATTAACATGTTTTTCACCTATTATAAAAGGTCGGTTCCTTTTCGTTTAAATTTTTCATACAAATGGTATTTGGCTCCTTTTACAACTTGAGTAGTATAAATACCCATAGAACCCGATGAGAAATAAGCAATAATACAAGCGATACCAATAAAAATTCCGCTTTCGATTCCAAAAAGCTCCATTCCCATAACCGTACAGGCAATAGGCGTGTGGGTCGCTCCCGAAAAAACTGCTACAAATCCCATTCCTGCCAAAAGTGCTATTGGCAACGGTACAACAAGTGATAAAGCACTTCCTAAAGTGGCTCCAACAAAAAATAATGGAGTTACTTCCCCGCCTTTGAAACCAGCTCCCAATGTAAAACCAGTGAATAATATTTTCATCAGAAAATCATAAGGGGCATTGGGAGTAGAAAAAGCGTCCACAATAACAGGAACTCCTAAACCTGCATATTTTGTAGTTCCAATAAAGAACAAGGCTGTTGCCAATACTATTCCTCCCACAAAAGGTCGAAGTGGTGGATAGGCTATTGTTTTTGAAAATAAAGTGCTCCATAAATGTGTACTTCTAGAGAATAACATCGCTGCTAGGCCAAATAATATACTCACAACAAAGATCCAAAATAAGATCGTTAAACTCATTTCTGGCACAAAAGGAATGCTGTAATGAGTGTGTTTTACCTGCCAGATTTCAACAGTGAAATAAGCTATATAAGCGGTTAAAAAAGACAATGGAATACTTTTGAAACTAATTTTACTAAAAAAGACAATCTCTAAAGCAAATAGCGCTCCAGCTAAAGGTGTTCCAAAGATTGAAGCAAAACCAGCACTAATTCCTATTATCAAAATCGTTTTTCTGTCGGAATTATCAAGTTTGAAAATTCGAGTAAATTGATCGGCAATAGCACCTCCCATTTGTACGGCTGTTCCTTCACGACCAGCCGAACCTCCAAATAGATGTGTAATTAGCGTACCGAAAAGCACCAAGGGAGCCATTTTTAATGGAATTGTTTTTTTAGGGTTTTCGTATTCTTCTAATAGCAAATTATTGCCTTTTACTACTGATTTTCCCCAATAGTAATAACTTAATCCTATTAGCAAGCCGCCTATTGGTAACAGCCAAATGATCCAATTATTATTTTGCCTAATGTGAGTCGCCCATTCTAGCGCTACTAAAAAAAATGCTGAAGCCGATCCTGAAATAATACCTGTCAATGCACAAATTAGAATCCATTGTAGCGTGACAAGTATTATTTTTTTGATATTTTCTAAATTCATTAGTTGAATGGAAATGTTTTTTACAAAAGTATTATAATCCTTCCTGAATTAATGGTTTTTCTGTAGCAATGGCAGTGAATTCTATTTCGACTAAATATTCTGGAGCCACTAATTGGTTGATTCCGTAAAAACCAGTTGTTGGTTTTATATCTTTGAAAAATTTGGCATGAGCTGTAGCAACTGCTTCAAATAAAGAAACATCAGTTGTAAATATTCGAGTACGAATAACATCTTCCATACTTACATTAAGTTCTTCAAGCACTTTTTCTACGCGTTCTAAAATATTAAGCGTTTGTGCGTGGGCATCGTCTGCTTTTACTTTTTCGCCGTCAATAATAGCTACAGTTCCTGATACTTCAATTATGTTTCCTATTCGTACGGCACGACAATATCCCATTTTGTCTTCCCAAGGCGATCCCGTTAGTATGTTTTCTCTTTTCATTTTGTTTGTTTTTTATCTGTTTTTTTAAATATGAAGAACCTAATTTATTTTTTGGTATATTTTTTGCAATTTAAAGAAAAATGAGAAATAAAAAATACTGATTTTTAATTAAAAAGTTGAATTTTTACATATTTAAAGCGTAACAATTTTTGCTTAAAAATGTAATAAAAACGATATTTATAAGTTATAAATGAAAGTTAAATTACAACCTGATTTTTCATTAAGTGCGAATGATTTTTTATTTTTAATACTATACAAGCACTGATTAAATTAATTTAGAAAGATATGAAAAGGATTTTAGTCATAATTATTACTGTTACCATGAGTTTAAGTGGATATGCTCAAAGCGAATTTAACTCCAAATTTAAAGCGATTCCGCCTAAAAATAATACACCAAAAATAAAAAAAGAAACTCCACCAAAATTAGATATTCCGCCTATCTCTACTCCAAACGTATTTAAAAATCCACAAATATTCAATCCAAAACCTTCTCCATCTGGTTCTATCACTCCAGCAAATAATTTTTCAATGACTCCAAAAAATGAATTTATAAATCCAGGTGATGTTTACAGGGACAAATGGAATAAAAAAGAAGATAAGCAAGAAGGTATTGTTTATAGAAAAAACCAAAATTTAGGTAATTTTCAAACGGGCTCTACTACTGCAAAGGTTATGTATCGTGATGCAGCTTATGTTGATGGCGATCAAATTCGAGTTTATTTGAATGATAAAGTGATTCAGTACCAAGTAAACTTAGATAGTGATTTCAAAGGTTTTGAAATTGTGTTGGAAAAAGGATTTAACAAGATAGATTTTGAAGCTTTAAATCAGGGAACCTCTGGTCCTAATACTGCAGAATTTAAAGTTTATGATGACAAAGGTGTTTTGATATCAGCTAGTCAGTGGAATCTTGGAACAGGTTTTAAAGCTACAATTATCTTAGTAAAAGAGTAGTTCTCAAATTATAAAAACAAACAAAAATAGGCTCCTGAATAAATTTCAAGAGTCTATTTTTGTTTTAAATGAGTATTTTTAGTGCAGGAATTTTTTAAGGAAACTAAGTAACTAATTTAAACTTTTTTTTAAAAAGGGTCGGCAGTAACTCTAAATTTCATATCAGATTTTACAGTAACATCTTTAGTTATCGTTTCTTTAATAACTGCTTTAGTTCTTAATTTATAACTTGGAGCTTTAATGTATTTATCCAGTTTTTCTGAAGTGCAAATAAGTTCTATCGTGTTTGATGTAGCATTTATTTGGTCTGAATAGGCTAATTCTATTTCATCATTTGCATCAGTTGAAATATATAAGTGAATTGATTTTAAAAATGTGAAAGATTTATCACTTGGGTCGGTTATCGTCAACTTTAATTCTTTTAATTTCACATCTTTTACTAAATCAGCTTTGGTGTTGTTATTTTTAAATTCAGAGCTTGAATTTGTTGTAACATCGGGTGTTATTATTTCAATGGGAAGATTAAGCGGAAATCCAGTAGAAATTTTAAAAGAAGTTTGATTGTTAATAGTGAAGGTTAGGAGTTTATCGACCACACTACAAGAAAATAAAAATAGTGATATAAAGGCAATCAACGCAAATGTTTTTGTTTTCATTTTGATTATGTATTGTTGTTAAATTTAATTTTGTTCTTGTTTTTGCAATAGTATTATTATTTACGTTTATATAACTCTTTTAGTTTTTAAAAATTGTAATAAGACTATTAAAAAGCAGTGTAAATTGTAACTAGATAAAATAAATTGAAGATTTTCAAAATTCAATTTTTCAATTCAAAATATAAAAAGTATTTTTGCGCATGCAACACAACGTACTTATTTTAGATTTCGGATCGCAATATACACAGCTTATTGCGCGTAGAGTTCGCGAATTAAATATATTCTGCGAAATTTTTCCATACAATAATTTTCCAACTGATTTATCTTCTTACAAAGCGGTAATTCTGGGAGGTAGCCCTTTTTCTGTGCGAGCAGAAGATGCGCCTCATCCTGATTTATCCCAAATTAGAGGAAAACTTCCTTTGCTTGCCGTATGCTACGGAGCACAATACTTAGCTCATTTTAGTGGCGGCGAAGTTGCGGCTTCCAATACAAGAGAATATGGAAGAGCTAATTTGTCTTTTATAAAAGACAATGAAGTTTTCTTTGATGGTGTTTCAGAGAATAGCCAAGTTTGGATGAGTCATAGCGATAGTGTAAAAGCTTTGCCTACAAATGGTGTAAAACTAGCAAGTACCCATGATGTAGAATTTGCAGCTTATAGAATAGAAGGCGAAACAACGTATGCTATTCAATATCATCCTGAAGTTTTTCACTCTACGGATGGGTCAAAAATGTTAGAAAACTTTTTAGTTAAAATAGCAGAAGTTCCTCAAAACTTTACACCAAAAGCTTTCGTTAGCGAAATGGTAGCAGAGTTAAAAGAGAAATTACAAGACGATAAAGTAGTCCTTGGACTTTCAGGAGGAGTAGATTCTACTGTAGCAGCAGTTTTATTGCACCAAGCTATTGGTAAAAACCTATATTGTATTTTTGTAAACAATGGTTTACTTCGTAAAAACGAGTACCAAAGTGTTTTAGATCAATACAAAGGAATGGGATTAAACGTAAAAGGAGTAGATGCTGGTGATCGTTTCTTGTCTGAATTGGCAGGAGTAAGTGATCCAGAAACCAAACGTAAAATCATAGGACGTGTATTTATCGAAGTTTTTGATGATGAATCACATTTAATAGAAGATGTAAAATGGTTGGCACAAGGAACTATTTATCCTGATGTTATCGAGTCAGTTTCTGTCAAAGGACCATCGGCAACTATAAAATCGCATCATAATGTAGGAGGATTACCTGATTACATGAAATTAAAAATTGTGGAGCCATTGCGTATGCTTTTCAAAGATGAAGTGCGTAGAGTAGGAGCTTCATTAGGAATTGATTCAGAATTATTAGGAAGACATCCTTTTCCAGGTCCTGGACTGTCAATTAGAATTCTAGGAGACATTACACCAGAAAAAGTGCAAATTTTACAAGATGTAGATGCTGTTTTTATTGATGGTTTAAGATCTTGGGGATTGTACGATAAAGTATGGCAAGCGGGAGCAATTCTTTTGCCAGTAAATAGTGTTGGAGTAATGGGTGATGAACGTACGTACGAAAAAGTGGTAGCACTTCGCGCAGTAGAATCTACTGATGGTATGACTGCAGACTGGGTTCACTTACCTTATGATTTCTTAATGAAAGTGTCTAATGATATTATTAATAAAGTAAGAGGCGTAAACCGAGTAGTGTACGATATTAGTTCGAAACCACCTGCAACTATTGAATGGGAATAATTTAGATTTTTATCTTTTTTAAAACATCATTTTAAGAGTGTTCTTTATATAAACGGTATCAAATTTTTGGAATAAAATTTGATACCGTTGTTTTATTAATGATTTGAATAATTTTTATAAATAAAATAAGATGAAATATTTTTTTGCGATTTGTATAACAGTTTTGTTGTTTAATTGCGGTGCGTTTGCACAGGTTAAAACAATTACACATAAAGTTGAAAAAGGAGAAACAATCGTTCAGATTGCTCAAAAATATAACGTTACTCCTTACGACATTTATCAATTGAACCCAGATGCGCAAGCAGGTTTGAAACCTAAGAGCGTTTTGTTGATTCCTATTGTTTCAATTAAACAAGCATTAACTGTTCCTACTAAAACCAGTAACGATGTTGTGTCACATCAGGTATTGCCAAAAGAGACTTTATACGGTATTGAAAAAAAATATGGAGTTTCTGATGAAGCGTTAAAACAAGCAAATCCATTTCTTGAAAAAGATGGACTACAAATAGGTCAAACAATTATAATTCCTTCAAATAAAATTAAAAAAAATACTACTGAAACATCAGAAAAAGTAGTGTATCATATTGTGCTTCCTAAAGAAACAAAGTATTCAATTGCTAAGCAATACGGAATTACAATTGAGGAATTGGAGCGTAAAAATCCTGAAGTTGTTTCTAATTTGCCTGAAGGTTTTAAATTGTTGGTTAAAGGGAAAGCGCCTAAAGCAGAGGTTGCTCCAATAATTACTGAATCTAAAAAGGAGATTGTAGTAGTCACTCCCATAAAAGTCGCTGATACAAAAACGTACCAAGAATATACTGTAAAGCCTAAAGAGACATTATATGGTCTTTCTAAAATGTTTGGTATGACTCAAGAGGAATTAATCAGGCTAAATCCTGTTTTGTCTGATGGAGTTATTGAGGGTATGGTTTTAAAAGTTCCTACGACAGTAATAATTTCTCAAGAAACTAAAAAAGAATATGCAATTTTGTCTAAAACAAATACTGGTAATAGAAAAAAATTAGCACTGCTTTTCCCATTTAATATTGCGAAAATTGAAGGAGATACATTAAATTCAACTGTAAAACGTTTGAAAAAAGATAAATTTCTAAACATGACTTTAGATTTTTATGCTGGAGCTCTAATGGCTATTGATTCGGCCAAAGTATTAGGACTAAATATTGATGTTTCTATATTTGATTCACAGGAAACTAAAAACGCATCTGCAGTAGCTACTCTTGTAAAAGATAATAATTTACAAGATTCGGATGTTATTATTGGACCTTTTTACCAAAGTAATGTAGAGAAAACGGCTGAATTATTATTGCAAAATCAAGTAGCTGTAATTTCACCTTTGTCTAAAGATCAAGGAGTTTCTTTTGCTAATGTTTATCAATCCGTACCTTCACCTGATGCAGTAAAGAATGCTATGTTTGATTATATGAGATCAAAAGACGGGAATATAATTGCGGTAATTGACAAGAAAAAAGGCTCAATGATTCAGTTTGTCAAAGAGAACCATAAAGATGTGAAGTTTGCATTACTTGCTGAAAATGGTAGTGTTTCAGCTGAAAATTTAAAAAGTTTATTTGTAAAAGATAAAATAAACTTTGTGGTGATGGAAACAGGAAATACTGGAATGATAAAAGCTACAATAGCAGCGATGTTAAGTGCTATGACAACTTATAAGGTTCAGCTGGTTATTTTAGAACCAAATGAAACATTAGATACGGATGAAATTAGTATTACTAATTTAGCAAAACTGAAATTGACTTATCCTTCAGTAAATCGTGAAAATGAATCTCCTGAAGCGCTTAATTTTGAAAAAGCGTTTAGAAAGAAAAACAAAATAGATCCTAATGTTTTTGCAACTCGTGGTTTTGATATTACTTTTGATACCCTATTGCGTTTATCGCAAGATAAAAAATATCAAGATACCGTTGAAAATGCAGCAACAGAACAAGTTGATAACAAATTTGAATTTTATAAAAAAGAAGGTGCTGGTTATGCAAATAAAGGAATCTATATTTTATACTACGACACCGACTTAACCATTAAAGAAGCAAGATAATGACATCAAAAGTAACTTATTTAGGAGATTTAAGAACATCATCTATTCACATACAATCCGGAACCGAAATTCTTTCCGATGCACCAATAGATAACAACGGTAAAGGAGAAGCTTTTTCTCCAACGGATACTGTCGCTAATGGTTTAGCTACTTGTATGATGACGATAATGGGGATCAAATCAAGAGATTTAGAAGTTGATTTACAAGGATCTACTGCAGAAGTTGTAAAAATTATGAATGCGGATCCAAGACGTATTGCTGCTATTGAAATAGTTTTTGAAATGCAAGGAACAGACGATCAAAAAAATAAAACGATTCTTGAAAGAGCAGCAATGACTTGTCCTGTATTTTTAAGTTTACATCCTGATGTTGAAAAACGAATTACTTTTAACTGGAAATAATACTCATCTATAAAAGAAAGAAGTAAGCATAAAGGAAATCTTTATACTTACTTCTTTTTTCATTTTTTTAAAATGGATCAAAACCAACAACAACTCATCAAGCTTGCTCATACTAAAATGCCTTTTGGTAAATACGAAGGCTGGTTTCTTATCGACATTCCTGAATATTATATCGTTTGGTATTCTAATAAAGGATTTCCAAAAGGAGAATTGGGAGAGCAATTGAAACTGATTTATGAATTGAAGCTTAATGGCTTAGAGGAATTAATAAGGAATATTAAAAAAAAGTATCCAAAACCAATGTAATCCTTCAATTTATAGTGTTTTTAAGTTTTCAATATAAAACTCAAGCTACTTTAAATAGCTTTTTATTTATGTTCCAAAGCACAAATTTTATAATAAAATTATCTCTTTATTTTCTCATTATCTAAATGGCAGTTTCTCTAATTTAATTCGTACTTTTGCCAAGTTTTTTACACAACTACAACACAAACAACAACAGAATGAATCAAACGAAATATATTTTTGTTACTGGCGGTGTGACTTCTTCCTTAGGGAAAGGAATCATTGCAGCTTCTTTGGCAAAATTGTTACAAGCAAGAGGTTACCGTACAACTATTCAAAAGTTTGACCCATATATTAATGTAGATCCAGGAACATTAAATCCTTATGAACATGGGGAATGTTATGTTACTGATGATGGTGCTGAAACCGATTTAGATTTAGGACACTATGAGCGTTTCTTGAATGTTCCTACTTCTCAAGCGAACAATGTTACTACAGGTAGAATATATCTTTCGGTTATTGAAAAAGAGAGAAGAGGCGAATTTCTTGGAAAAACGGTGCAAGTAGTACCTCATATTACCAATGAAATTAAAGATAGAATGCAATTGCTAGGAAAATCTGGTGATTTTGATATTGTAATTACTGAAATTGGTGGAACTGTAGGTGATATTGAATCTTTGCCTTATATTGAGTCTGTTAGACAATTAGTATGGGATTTAGGAGAAAATAATGCTATTGTAATTCATTTAACTTTAGTACCCTATTTAGCTGCTGCTGGCGAATTAAAAACAAAACCAACACAGCATTCCGTAAAAACTTTGATGGAAAGTGGTATTAAAGCTGATATTTTAGTTTGTAGAACAGAACACGAATTATCCGAAGAATTACGAAATAAATTAGCTTTATTTTGTAATGTAAAAAGAGAAGCAGTTATTCAATCAATTGATGCTTCAACAATTTATGAAGTTCCTAATTTAATGTTAGAAGAAGGACTTGATATTGTGGCGCTGAAAAAATTAGATTTACCTAAAAAAGCAGCACCAGACTTAAAAAACTGGAATACTTTTTTACGCAGGTTAAAGCATCCTAAACATGTTGTAAACATTGGTTTGATAGGAAAATATGTAGAAATGCAAGATTGTTATAAATCTATTTTGGAGGCATTTATTCATGCAGGTGCGGCCAATGAAACTAAAGTAAATGTGATTTCTATCCATTCTGAGCATATTGACGCAAGTAATATAAATGAAAAACTTTCTGGTTTAGATGGAATTCTTGTTGCACCAGGTTTTGGAGAAAGAGGAATTGAAGGTAAAATAGAAGCAGTTCGTTACGCTCGTGAAAATAAAATTCCTTTCTTTGGTATTTGTTTGGGTATGCAAATGGCAATTATTGAATATTCTAGAAATGTTTTAGGTATGGCTGATGCTAATTCAACGGAGATGAATGATCAAACGGCTCATCCGGTTGTAAACCTGATGGAAGAGCAGAAAACGATTACTGATAAAGGTGGAACGATGCGTTTAGGAGCGTGGAAATGCGATATAAAACAAGATTCATTAGCCTATAAAATATACGGTAAAGAGACTATTTCAGAGCGTCATCGTCACCGTTATGAATACAACAGCAATTACGTGGCACAATTGCAAAACGCAGGATTAATTGCTTCTGGTGTTAACCCAGATACCGGATTGGTTGAAATTGTAGAAATAGAAAATCATCCATTTTTCATCGGGGTACAATACCACCCAGAGTATAAAAG